>JBCBCD010001102.1:0-2607 GCA_038530915.1 Bacteroidota bacterium | reverse complement strand
GCTGGTTTTGGGAAAATAAAGCCATAGGTGGATGGGCAACAGATCATGAAATAATAAGGGTAAGGGAGGTATATTTGAGTGGACCTATCAATGCTTGGAAAACAGTTAGTGATTCTGTACAACGACATAAAACAGAAAAAGTAATCAATGAGTTCTTGGGGAGTACAACTGAAAATCAGTTAGAAGTGGCAAAAGGTTTAGCTGTAAAATTAAGATTTGATGCTATAAATGATCTATATAACAAGCTTTCCTCAAAAGGTTTGTCAGGTAAGGATTTAAAGTTAGCATTCTTGTCGAAATATGAGCAATATAGAACGGAAGCTTCCATACTTGCACATGAAGGTAGGCACAGTATTGACCAAAAATATATGCCAGAAGAGTTTGAAACTTGGAGCAATGAAATACGGGAATTCCGTGGAAAACTTTCGCAGCTTATTTTTGCACCAGAACCTAGATTAGAACTATCTGGAATGGTAACCAGTATTATTGGCGATTATGGGCATATCAAAGCAAATAAAAGGATTGTAGATGTAGCAATTGAATGGATTAAGAAGAACAAAGAACACATTCCAGGATATTCCGATAATAATTCCCCCTTTGCCCAGATCTACCTATTGACTAACAATCAGATAAAAGAATGTTTTAAGGAAGCAGACCCTTTAAGTAAATAAAAAAGTTTGCTCACATTGCCTATAAGGAATGCGGACAAAAGGCAAAATCCAAAGATTATTGCGTTTCATTCATTTGATTTCTTTTTAGGCCTAGCATCGCTTTTAATCCTTTAATGTATAGGATGTAAAAACCATTGCTTTATCAACAAGACTCGCTTAACTTTATGACAGTGAATAATGTGTCAAACACCCTTTCGCCCTATTCTAGCGCATGGAGGTCACACGATACTTATTAGAAATGAATGATAAAATATTGTTGTGGAAGAGAGGTATGCTTGAAAATTTTGTTTGAAATTAGCCCTTATTTTATTTTGTTGGAATAAATGGGGTAAAGGGTATCTAATCTTCTTTACAATACGAAAGGCAAAATCGAGAACACCAAATGAATATATATGATCAGTTAATTTTTTTGTTGAGTGCATTAGGTGGTATTAATGGCTTGTTACTTAGTGGTTACTTCTTCTTAGAAGCAAAAAAAGAAAAACGGGTTTCTTACAATTTTCTGGGTGGCCTTATTCTTATGTTGAGCATAAGAACGATCAAGTCTGTCTTTTTATATTTCAATCATCATCTTTTCGAATTTTTTATTGAAGCAGGCTTAGCTGCCTGTTTTCTAATCGGCCCTTTTTTATATTTATATACGAAAAGCATGATTAAGCCAAGCAAAAATTTAAAGCGCAATTGGTGGTGGCATATCATACCCTACATTTTGACCATTACTATTTTTGCTACCTTTTATTCCTATTATCATGACAGAGCTCTTTGGCAAAGTTTCGGTAGGATAATCATTTACAAGCAGTGGATGATTTATATTCTGTTATCGGGAATATTACTTTTCCCGGTTTTCAAAAAGATAGGGGAGAAAGAAAAATTGAAGGACCACGAGTTTTGGCTGATAAACGTGTTCATAGGGACTTTCATCGTCTGGTTGGCTTACGAAACCACTGCCTATACCTCCTATATTGTAGGAGCATTATCATTTTCATTCCTTATTTATACCTCTATCCTTTTGTGGATTTTTAAAAGATTCAAAAAGCAAATCGCTGTTGATGAGCCGAAAAAATATGCTAATTCGCCCTTAACAGGCCAACAGATCATTGAATACAAAAAAAAGCTGGAGCAATATATAGTCAATGAAAAACCGTACTTAGATCCAAATCTAAAATTGGATATACTTAGTAAACAAATCGGTATTAGCAGTAAGGAACTGTCCCAGGTCATTAATCAATCTTTCGGTCAAAATTATTCTCAATACATAGCTGCATTAAGAATAGAGGAAGCTAAGAAACTGCTCTCCTCTGAAGAGTATTACCACAATAAAATCGCTGCTATTGCCTACGAAAGCGGATTTAATAGCTTGTCCTCGTTCAATACTTATTTCAGAAAATTAGTTGGAATGACGGCTAAAGAATATCGGGAATCACTACCGAATTATTGAAATTGTATGTCAGGATCATGATTTTGGTAGGTTTTTGTGCTCAGTTGCTTCATTTTGGGCAAAAAACAACAAAACATGAATTCATTGAAAATGGTAATTGCTCTATTAATCCTATTCATAGGATTAAACTTAAATGCTCAGTCGGAAAAGGGCAAATCGGAAATAGTGCTCATCACGGAGACATTAACTGACTACATTGAAGGTTCTACCAATGGACAGCCCGAAAGACTCAAAAAAGCTTTTCATCCAGATCTCAATTTGTATTATGTAAGAAATGACTCCTTAAGAGTTTGGAGTGGAAAGGCGTACATTGCAGATACGAAAGAAGGGCAACCTACTGGTGAACTTGGAAAAATAATCTCTATTGATTACGAAAATGATATTGCCACAGCAAAGGTTCAAATCACTTATCCTGGACGTACACCTTACATAGATTACTTCATGTTGCTAAAGATTAATGGGTATTGGAAGATCATACATAAAATGTTCACAAAACAA
>JBCBCD010001101.1:0-2616 GCA_038530915.1 Bacteroidota bacterium | reverse complement strand
TTCACCCATTGTTCCCTATAACTATGGGTGAAATCTTCTGTCTTCTCCAATAGCAATGTTTTCAATGAAATTGGCATAATCTCTTAGAATGCCAAAATGACTCAGGTCATTTAAAGCCTTTAGGGTATAATGCGCATCGCGTATCCAGCAAAAGCGATAATCCCAATTACGGGTACTACCCGGAAACTCAGGCAAACTGGTAGTTGCTGCTGCTATAATAGCTCCCGTATCTTGATATTGATGTAGCTTTAGGGTAAGAGCAGATCTAATGACCGCTTCCTGATGAAAATGTTCTGTACTGGTATTACTCACCCATATGCGCCAGTATTTAATGGTTTGTTCCAAGAATCTTTCTGTAGTAGATTCCAAAGGAGCTTCAAGGGGTACGCCCCAGGTAAGACATAAGTAAGAGGTTTGGGTAAGGTTGAAAGAGGTCTCTTGATCAATATAGCTTAAAGGTATATTTGAAGTTAGACGGACATGTGTTTCTAAACCTTCATAACGGATATGGCTACTGCCAAAGATAGATGTTGGTTCTATTTGACCATAGTTACCTCTAGGCTGACATTTTACCTTAATTCTTGGTCTTCCTTCTATACATTCTATTTTACGCATCAACATCAAAGGCTTATAAAACCTTTCGTACTGATAAAATCGAGGTGCAAAATCTATGACTTTGAATTTGCCATCACTACATTCAAAAGTAGTTTCTAAGATATTGGTGTTCTCTATGTATTTTTGAGAGCTTACGTAATTTTCATCTTCAGGTCTGATTGAAAAGCTACCTCCTTTTTGTTCATCTAGTAACTTACCAAAGATGAAACTACTGTCAAAACGTGGCCAACACATCCAGCCTACATTAGCATCCGTATCAATCAAAGCGAGGTAGGCACAATTGCCAATGATACCATAATTGTACTTATGAGTTTGATTTTCCAAAGTCTATCTGTTTTTTATAATAGTAAATCCTAAAAATATTCATTCAAACAAATTCTTATTATTATTTTTTGCTTTATTTCCGATAGGTACAAAAAAAATAGGACCAAACTTAAAGAAAGTGTCACCAAAAAATGTTTTGTAGATTAGATGTAATAGATTTGGAGTTCAATACACTGTAATTTAGGTTACGTTTATTCAGTTTTTAACAATTGCAAAGATTAAAATGAGAAGATACGTGTTGTTGTCCCTTGGGGTTATTTTTTTTCTGACAAATTGTACCGAAAAGGAGGAGGAAAGAAAAATTGAAGCAGTAGAAGTAAGTGAAAATGCTTCAATCATAAGAAGCCCGGTGAGCATGAACAAAGCTGTTGATACAGTTAATGTTGCCAAAATGGCATTCAAAACTTTAGAATACAATTTTGGTACGGTTAATGAAGGAGTAAAAGTCAAGCATGAATTTAAATTTGTCAATACTGGTAAAGTACCGCTCCTTATTACAGAAGCTCGATCTACCTGTGGTTGTACAGTTTCGAAATATCCTGAAGATCCCATTGAACCCGGCGCTAGTGATGTTATTAAGGTAGAATTTAATACAACCGGCAAAATTAATAATCAAGCGAAACCCATAATAATTACAGCCAATACTTATCCTTCTGTCACAGAGTTAAGGGTGTTTGGTACAGTTGTACCTAAATAATAATTTAATCATACTATATATAAACAAAATGGATACATTGATTTTATTACAAAGTGCGGATCAGACAGGCTACCTTAATCTTGTTTTTTTGGGAGCCATGTTTGTCGTTATTTATTTTTTGATGATCAGACCTCAATCTAAGCGCCAAAAAGAGCAAAAAAGTTTCCAAACTGAAATTGCTAAGGGAGATGAAGTAGTTACAATGAGTGGAATTCTTGGCAAAATCACTAAAATAGAGGATGACGTAATTACGTTAGAAATAAGCTCTAAAACGTATATTAGAGTGACAAGAAACTCTATTTCAAAGGAATTAACAGATGCGATTTACGCTTCCAAAGATACAGCTAAATAATAAATTCGTTCAGCTCAATATTAAGCTGAGAGAAGATCGAGCTATACTGTTTATTTGTATCAGTATAGCTCTGATCTTTTGGGTGCTGGTCAAGCTTTCTCAACCTTACCGCACTGAAAAAGAAATTATTTTAGATTTTAGGTTGCCTTACGATAAAACCTATACTACGGCTCCTCCTAAGGATATGATGGCGACAATCGAAGGCAATGGATGGGATTTGATGTTGGATTTTTTTTCAAATCCAAGGATTACTTTATCCTATGATTTACGACAAACCGACCGTCTTGATCTTAATTTGCCTCAATTGCGTGCGGCGGTTAACACGGAATTATTTTCACGAAACATCAAAATATTAGAATTAAACTATGGAGGACTATACCTTCAATTAGAAGATGAAATTTCACGTTTGATTCCCGTAGACTTGGTTTCTGATATATCCGTCGAGAAGGATTATGAATTATCTCAACCACCCATATTGAAGCCAGATAGTGTTTTAATTAGTGGACCTGTATCAATCATTGACAGTTTAAAAAGTTGGCCTACAGATTCTTTTGTACTAAATAATCTAAAAAACAATACTGAAGTAGATCTAAAATTAGTCAATTTTCCTCCTGAACTAAGTGCTAAT
>JBCBCD010001100.1:0-2618 GCA_038530915.1 Bacteroidota bacterium | reverse complement strand
CATCTACATAGAAATTTACCTGCTCAAATTTAGCGAATGGTAACTGAAATATTCTCGTTTTCAATTCTTGAGAGTTCGATCAATTGATCGTTTACATACAATTGATCGAAGTTTTCGATATCTCTACGTTTTGTAGGCGGCTTAAAGTTGACATAATTCGCAAAACGAATACCGTTAACCATTCTAATGTTGTAAGCAGACCTAAAACGTGCTCCTCCTCCATCAGTCAGGTAGTTGTAAGCCAAATAATCCATTGTTTTGGTTTGCCCATTGATCCAATAGACAAACTCATCTTCAAAATCTTTTCCACCTCCTTCTTGCTGAAAAGTAACCTTTACTTTTTGATAAGTGACACCGGCAAACGTATTAGAATCCAACATTTCCATTTTTACAGCCGGATCATTTAAAAAGTAAGGCAAGAGCGTAAAATAAATCACTGAGTTGATAGAATTTCTATAGGCAGCTTGATTTTTTTCAGTCAGCGTGGTTTTTTCTCCATTCATATACCTTTCAAAAGAATCATTGGTCATGACATCTCTTACCATTGCTCCATTTTCATCTTTAAAAATCCTTTCATTTTGATATACCCCATTATTCCTATCAGTAATGTAGTGGCGATTTCTAAAATCAAACTCTACTCTAATGTTTTCGTATTTCTCACCACCATGAGCGTCAATAACTTCATTAATCAATTGTTTTGCTGGTGAATCCTCCATATTACCAACCCCCAAAGCCTCTGCTGTATCTGATTCATTTTCTTTTGACTGACAAGCAAATACTAAAAGTACCATAGCAAATAGTGTCAAAAAGGATTTTGTCGTATTCATCATCATTTTTTTAGCGGTAAAAAACGTGTTAATCCATTGTGTAAACAGTCGTTGAATCGACAATGAAACGTCAAGGTTTTATTAACAACTCATTGAAAGACTGTTTCTTATTAGTAAGTATGGCATAAAGATATGCTTTAGCAGGAAGATTATTCACATTAATACGAGTACTGAAAATCCCCGGCTTATGATCTTCCTTATAAAATTGAGTCAATCGCTTACCATTTTTCTCATATGCTACCAATTCGAAAGTATAGGGACTTTGTAGTAAAAAATCTACTACTATTTGATCTCCTTCTTTGCTATATTCTATTAAATAAGGAGTAGGCGAAGGTGCTCGCCTGTTTGCTAATGGCAATGGCTCTTTAGCTGGATTGCAATACATTCTATTCGATAATGAGGGATCAAGAATAAATGGATTGAGCTTGTTGTCCTGATAAGAAGCTATGTTACTATTCCGCTCCCATTCTCGCTCATCAACCGGATCATTTTCATGCCAGCTGCACAGGTCCTTTAGCATATTCGAGAAAAAGACCGAATCAGCATTTAAAGCTTGCTGCTCATACATGGTATAAAAATAAAAGACCGACCTGGCCAGGTTGCCTTTGAAGGATTCTTTGGGTTCAAAAAATCGGCTGTTCCATTCGCTGTAAAGCTCTATTTCTTGTTGAGGTTTTTCTCTTAAGGTTTGATCATTGATGAACCATTTTGTAACCTTCGTATCCCGTATTTCGGCAAAAGGTAAATTCCCTCTCGAACTATTCACCGTTACCCTTACCGGATAAAGGTGATGCATATCAGACTTGGCCTTCCCCCGCTTTGCTCCTTTATTTTGAGGATAAATATGTTCTGTATTTATTTTCTTTTTATAAGCATCTGTAGTGGGATCTTCATTTGGATCAAGTTCGATTAGATAACCACTGTATACACATTCTAAAAATCCATCTTGATTGTCAATGATAGCAAAAAGGGTATCACGTGCATCTCTATAGCTAAGCACTCTGCCGGTTTTGTATTCATTAACAACTGCATCAAACAACGCTCTTCCTTGTAAATCGGGAAATAGGTTTTTAAAATTGATTTGTGCATGTATACTTGAAATAGAAATACAGGCACCAATCAAAAAAGAACAGATTGATTTCATTTTGAGATAAGGTTTATTGGAGTTTATAGAGGATTATCGTTTTTCAAGCCATAACATAAAGTCAGAAACGATCATTAGGCTTTCATCCGTGTAGTGTTTTTCAGGTCTTAGTCTTTTAATGTGCAATTCAATCAATTCTTCATCTTTTACCATCAACTTGAAAATGGTCTTCGATACTTTAACAAATCTTTCAAAATCATTCACCTTTGGAATATTCACCACCCCAAATTGTTTCAACGCATTAACAAAGGCCGAAAACTGGTAATACGCATACAATTGAGGATAACGAAATGCCAAATACAGTGACACAATCTGGTAATCATCATCGTGATAATGACTGTTCTCTATTGTTCCGGGATGATTCTCTCTGTAATCTTCCAACAATTGATCGCAGTAAAATACAAACCTACTTACTCTAATATCGATAGGTTTGTCCTCATTGTACAACTCATTAAACATTTGTGTAACAAAATCCGGAGCAGCCACCCAAAACAATAGCATCATTCTTTTGGGTTCATAGGCTTGTCTATTCCACAGCCTTCTTGTGGTTGTATTTTGTAAACTTTCGTCGTACATCTCCTGTAAATCCCTTTCCTCCAACGACCAATTGGCCTGAAATATCTTTTGGGATTCAAACAAATAAAGCC
>JBCBCD010001099.1:0-2635 GCA_038530915.1 Bacteroidota bacterium | reverse complement strand
TCCTATTCGTTCTGTAGAGAAAAACACGACTTTACTCTCAGAAGGAGACGTCTCTACTTCTTTCTTCTTTCTAATCGAAGGCTATGTAAGGATGTACTATTTGGTGGATGGGGTAGAAAAAACGACTTTCTTTTACGAGCAAGATCAGTTCATCAGTTCCTATGAAAGTTTTATCAGACAAAGCCCTGCTCGTCATTATATACAGACTTTGAGTAAGGTCAAAATCGCTACTTTTCACCTGTCAAAAGTGAATGAAATTTTACAAAAATTTCCACATTTCGACTTTTTAGCTCGCTTAATCATGGAAGAAGAAATGGGTGTATTACAAGATATGATTGCATCCTTTGTAACCATGAATGCAGAACAACGCTATCAAAAACTAGTAAATACAAAACCACATTTACTACAACAAGTGCCCCAATACCACATTGCAACCTATCTGGGCGTTTCACCCGAAACATTAAGCAGAATTAGAAGCCGTTTGAGTGGCAAGGGTATTTATTGACGATCGTCAATGAGAATGCCTGCTGACAATGATAATTTGAAATCAAAACTAAATTATCATGAAGCAAAACATTTATCTCTTGTGGACCATCATTGGAACGGCTTTACCCAATATTTTTGTTATTAAAGAAAGTATTGAATCGGGTAATATCATGTTGTATGCCAGGCCGTTGGATACTTTTCAGGCGATGTTTGTCAATAATATATCTTCAGCCTTTTCTGTTGACTTATTGGTGGTCGTAGTTATGTTCTTAATCTGGTCGTATTATCAAGCAAAAAAATATAAGATCAAAGGATATGGTTGGACCTGGATCTATACTTTCGTCTTAGGCCTTGCAGGCGGATTGCCTTTGTTCTTGTACTTTAGGGAAAAAAATAGAATCAGTGTTAATCAAAAAGCTATTACATAACCCATTAGTTATTCTACTGGCCATCACTTTACTGTATGTGAGTTGCGAACAAGATCCAGAGGAGCAAGCAAATCCTCAAACAGAAGTAGAAGAGAAAGATACTGTAAACTTGTCTCCCGCTCAGATTTTGAACAAACTACAAGCTGATTATGAGTTGATACCGGAAGAAGACTTAGTCGTAAATAAAGACTCCACTGTATTTGCACAATATACTGATCCTACCGATAGATATGCGCATGGCATTCTTGGTGATCGTATAGAAGCCGCTCGTTTGGTAGTCGTTGTGGACGGTCAATTTTACGAACACCTTTTGGATGAACAATACGTATTCGAAGATATCCGCCCTCGCATTTACGACATCGACCAGGACGGGGTACTTGAATTCATAACCATCAGAGCACAAGTTAACAATGGAGGTGGTATTGCTATTTACAAAGTCATCAACAATCAACTCACTGAATATGCTTATGTTGAAGAAATAGGTCGACGCAACCGTTGGTTGAATATTGCTGCTATAGATGACCTGGACAAAGATGGAACCATTGACCTGGCTTGGGTACAAACCCCTCACATTGGTGGTATTCTAAAAGTAGCACCCTTTCAAGAAGGAGAATTGACTCCCATCACTGAAATCAGCCAATACAGCAATCACGCTATTGGTGATAGAAACCTATGTCTTTCGACACTGACAGAACAAGAGGGCAAAAGAGTATTGTATGTTCCCCTTCAAAACAGATCTAAAATTGTAGGTTTCTATCTTGAAAATGGACAGTGGAATAAGTTTGAAGAGATTGATCAAGAGGTTGATTTTTCTAAGCCACTGCATGAGCAATATAATTTTGAGGGGTATGTGGAGGATGAGGAGAATTGTATTGGTTTATAATTTTGATAGTTCCATCCATTTGTTGTTTGAAATTGTTATTTATTCGAAAAAAAATAAAAACAAAACAGTTTATTGCTTTTTATCAACATAGTTTATAAATTATATAAACTATGTGATTAAAATGAATGAAATTATTACATAAAAAATCAGGACTTTTACAAGAAGCTATAGTTGAATTAGTCGAAGATGAAGATTGGAAAGTTATCGAGAAGAATGATAACTTTAATTTCAATTGGATTAAAGAAAGAAAGCATATTGTACATAAGATAAGACTGAAAATAGAAGATGAAATACTAGGACTCATATCTATTGAAGATATACCCAAAGAATTAAGAATTCACGTTAGATTAATTGAAGTAAATTATAAAGATAGAGGACAAGTAAAAAGGTATGACTATATAGCAGGATGTTTGTTCGGTTTTATATGTAGAATGGCTTTTAGAAAAGGCTATGAAGGCTATGTTTCATTATTTCCAAAAACAGAATTAATTAAATACTACAAGGGACAATATGGTTTTCAGCAGTTTGGAAAAAATATGTTCATAGAATTGAGTAAGTCAGAGGAGTTGGTAAATAAATATTTAAATACATGAGTAAAAAAGACCAAGAATTAAAATACAATCGAGAATTATATAAACAACTAAGTAAGGAATATACTAAAGAAGAATTAGTTGAGGCATTTGTTTTTCCTCCGGATATGACTGAACAGGTGCCGATGACGGCTTTCCGCGGACCGGGCGGCCAACTGGATGGCCTGAATGGGACCGTAGCGTTCCGCTGGACGTTGGGCAACCGCTCCCCTACCCTGCAGCTTGCGCAACAGGAGGCCCGAGGCGGC
>JBCBCD010001098.1:0-2636 GCA_038530915.1 Bacteroidota bacterium | reverse complement strand
CGTAGAGCGGGTACTCGAATTTCAATCGTATTTAACCTGTAATAAAGGTCCTGTCGAAATTCCTGAGTAAGTATCATTTGGGGAAGTGGCATATTAGTTGCCGATACCAGTCTAATGTTTATCGGATAGGAGACACCGCTACCGATGGGTTTCACTTTTCTACTTTGTAGTACGGTCAAGAGCTTAACCTGGTGAATTGGCCGAATATTCCCAATTTCATCCAGAAAAAGGGTCCCCTGATTCGCCATTCGAAATTGACCAACGTGGTCTTTTTTTGCATCGGTGAAAGCACCTTTGGTGTAACCGAACAATTCACTTTCATAAAGGCCATCTGTTAGAGCTCCAACATCCACTGGAACAAATGGGCCCGATTTTCTTTTCGAATTGGAATGTATTGAACGAGCTATCAAATCTTTTCCCGTTCCATTTTCTCCTGTAATCAAAACATTGGCATCGGTAGGGGCTACTCTTTTTATGGTATCAAGAACTATCTGCATGGCTGGGCTCTTCCCTACAATACCTTTAAATTTTAAGTCTTCAAAATGTTGTAAATCTCTTTTGTTAATTTCGAGCTTTCTAATTTCCCTAACCCTAAGTGTCTCCTTTATCTTTTCAACCAAATCTCCATTTCTCCAAGGTTTTAACAAAAAGTCAGTTGCACCCATTTTGAGCGCCTTTACGGCCATCGGAACGTCTCCGTAGGCAGTTATAAGAATAACATTAATGGTTGGGTTAATGTTCACTATTTTGCGCAACCAAACAAAGCCTTCCTTACCAGAACTATTATCTCCGGTAAAATTCATGTCCAACAAAATAACATCGTAGTACTCGCTTCGCAGTAAATGGGGCAAAAGCCTTGGATCGGACTTCACCTCTACCTGTCCAAAGTATCGCTTTAGCAATACCCTCGCTGCCTCTAGCAATTCTATATTGTCGTCAATAACAAGTATTGACGTATTATCGTATTGCATTATTTCTTATAAGCCAATGGTTTATTGGTTAAACTACAAAAAAAAGATGCTACATGCCTTTGAATAATTGAATTTGAACAATAAACTCAAACACTAGTTTAAAACTGTTCGTTTTCGAACACTAGATTGTACGAAAACGAACGATTTTTTAGGTATTTCATTCGAAAACACTAACAAAATGGTTTTGGCATATGGTTTGGTTAAAAAGTTGGGAAATTATTTTCATGGACAAAAAAATAGAGAGAAAAAAAGGTGCTAAACAAAAATATTACGTCAGTATATTGATTTTCGCGGGGTTCCTTATAGTTTCATATATATTTTATGGAAACAAAAGTCATGCCTCAAAAACGGCAAATAAGGAAGAACTTGTCATTGAAAAGGTCATAGCCGGAACCTTCAACCATTCTATTCCGGTAAACGGAACAATCCAACCGAACAAGACTTTTTTTTTGGATGCCTTGGAAGGGGGAACAGTAACCGATGTTCTCATGGAGTCGGGAGAAGCGGTCAGTAAAGGAGACACAATATTAAGATTATCAAACTCAAATTTAGAGTTAGAGGTAATGCAACACCGGACACAACTCTTTGAACAAGTAAACAACTTGAGGCAAACCAAATTGTTGATTAACCAAAATGATAGGAATCAACGTAATCAGTTAACTGAAATAGAATACCAACTTAATTTAATAAGGCCCCAACATGAACGATATACAAGATTGTTGGCGAAAGGAGTGATTTCGGAACGGGATTTTGAGGAAATAGATGAGTCTTACCGCTTTTATAGCAATCTAAAGTTAATCAACTATCAGAGCTATAAGACGGATTCCATAGCTAGAAAATTTCAACTGGCACAACTGTTAAATACAGAAGAGCGTATGAAAAACAGTTTAAAATCTGCAAAGGAAATCCTTAAGGGGCTCATTGTGGTCGCTCCCAAGGATGGTCAGCTTACCACCACTGAAATGGAAGTTGGGCAATCCGTGGAACAAGGAGAACGCTTAGGACAGGTGGACATTGTTACAAGTTTTAAGGTAAGAGCTGGCATAGATGAACTTTATCTTCCACGCGTCAGTATAGGCAAACTTGCTGAGTTCAGTTTCAACCAACGGACATATCGCTTAAAAATTGATAAAATTTATCCCACGGTTGAGGAAGGTAGGTTTGAAGTTGATATGGTTTTTTTGGATGATGTACCTAAAACAGTGAAGCTGGGACAAACGGTAAGGCTCGATTTGGAGCTAGGAAATCCTCGCAAGTCCCTATTGTTGCCCGTTGGAAATTACTTTAATGATACTGGGGGACACTGGGTTTTTATATTAGACAAGAGTGGGAATAGAGCCTATAAAAAAAACATAACAATCGGTGACTTAAATCGGGAATATTTAGAAGTTTTAAAAGGCCTTTCCGAAAATGATCGAGTAATAACATCTAGTTATCGAAATTTTACCAACCAAGATGAATTAATTATACAATAGAAGTTTTATGAGTGCTTTGATTGAACTAAACAATTTGCAGAAAGTGTATTATACCGACGAGGTGGAAACCACTGCGTTGGATAAAATAAACCTTGTTATTAAAGAAGGGGATTTTGTAGCCATAATGGGCCCATCTGGTTGCGGCAAATCTACATTGCTTAATATTTTAGGTCTTTTGGACAATCCATCC
>JBCBCD010001097.1:0-2640 GCA_038530915.1 Bacteroidota bacterium | reverse complement strand
GCAGCTCAAAAAGATGACATCATAAAGTAATAGTTATTTTTGTCCAACCACTTATGGTAAAATAGAAGAGGCAGACAGAATTCTTGATATTGGTTTGCCTCTTTACTTTTGACAAAGAAGTGATTTAATTACACGTTGCGATAAATTAAAAGATAATTATAAACAATCTGTCCATTTTATTGTCTCTTTCATAGTTTTATTTTATGAGGCTACTCACCCCAAGTACTTTTTTCTAGTACTTTCTAAATACCAAATGACATCTAACTTAATAGCAAACTTTTCACCTAATTTTACTGGACATGAACGCCCTTTTAATTGACGATGAGCAAAATAGTCATGATCTAATGACTTCTTTACTACAAAAGAACCATCAGGAGATAAAGATTCTGGAAAAAGCCTATAGTGTAAAAGAAGGCATTAAAATGATCAAAAAATTAAAACCTGATTTGATTTTTTTAGATATAGAGATGCCTGATGGTACGGGTTTTGACTTGTTGACACACTTTAAAGAGCCTGATTTCCTTGTCATTTTTGTTACAGGCTTTGATAAGTATGTTGAAAGAGCTTTAAATATTGGAGCGATAGATTTTATCCACAAACCTGTAGATGAGATAAATCTAAAAATAGCTCTTACACATGCGAAGCGCTGGGAAACTGAACAGCAAGCCAAACAATTCGAAATAATTAAAGAAGCTTACAAAATGATTATGAAAGATGAGTTACCACCCAAAACGGCAGTAGTGGATCATGAAGGTATTTCTTTTGTTGATACAGTGGAAGTTATCTCCTTAGAATCCATGCAAAACCTAACTGAATTTCATGTAAGCTATCCAATATCAAAAAGAATTATTTCTTCAAGGAATTTAAAATCCTACGAGAAAGCACTTTGCGAGTCTGAACGATTTATGAGGGTGCATAAATCACATATCATCAATTTGAATAAAATCACAAAACTGAAGAAAGGAGAAAACGCCCATCTCGTCATGGCAGATGAAAAGATAATTCCTATTGGAAGAGTTTTCAAAAACAAACTATGGGACCATTTAAAAAATAAAGGTTTATTAGATTGATGCCATCATTCATCATAAACCCCAGCAAACTTCAAAAATTCGATCATCGAGTCGTCTCCTTTTTCCAATACTTTTTTATTTTTTGCTCGTGCTTTTAGGTCTTTGCTTCTTTTCTTGTTTGCAATATCCATAAAGTACTTAGGTTGCCAGTTGGATTCCTTTAAAAAGAGATCAGGATCAGTATCGAGTATACCCAATAATACTTCTGCTACTATACGTCCCCCTAATGGCCCCAAACGTGTCCCTCTTGCCTTCTTATTTTTGGCTTTTCCATAGATAGAAGCCTCTAAGAGGATGTAATACCATAGAGGAGAATTATTGAAAAAATCTATAAACAAAGCCTCAGCATCACTTTCAGAAACTACCTCCTTCATAGCTGAGATAAAGTGTTTTTTATATTCATCCAACTCATTAGGTATCTCCTTCTTGGCAACCAAATAATTGACTATGGGTGTTCCCATTTCTCTAGCAATAGATTGTCCTGAAGGTAATCTATACTGAAACCCTCTCAAAATATTCCGAAAAGTAATGCTTTTATTTGCAGACTTATCCGGAATATCATTAAGCATATTCCCGGCAATTGCCGGATTGATTAACAAACTTTTATTGCTTACAGCTTCTTTTTGGGGTTTAAAAAACAAATTCCAATCTAGTAGCGGTTTCTTTAGTTTTTGAAATGGTTTTTTTACAGCAAAAAGATTTTTTGGACTACTCCCCTCTTTAAATAGATACTGTCTTCTAACCATACTATGACCAAACCTAAAAGCAGCTACAGAAAATTCATGTGGTATATAAGGGCGTTGTTTCCTTGTATAGTATTTAAGATTCATACAAGTATCTTTCTTGTTTTCTTGATAAGGCTTGATAATTTCTTCCACAAGTTCACGGCCAACAATCTTTGGTAAGTAATCATACACAACCACCCATTGAAAATGTCGCTTTACCTCTTTGCGAACATCTCTAAAAACTGTATCGTAATAATTTATATCTGAATTATGAATCACAGGAGTAGCCTTATTTGAAGTATTTTCTTTTTTACCCTCAGTACTCTCTTTTCTTTGGCTTGTGTTTTGAGATTTGAATAACCTAAAAAAGCGTTGGTGACTTATTCCATGCGAGGTGGTCCTATTGTCATTTATTTGTTCTTTTCCATCTTTTTTAATTCTTTTATCAACTGCATTATTGTGAAATGATAAAACAGCGGCATGCAATTGGGACAATATGATGTGCTCATCGTTTCTAATATCAGGAATGATAGGTACATCAATTCCTTCTGCATGAGATATACGTGGCAAATCAATCTCCTTTATTGTCTTTTCAGAATTAACAACACCTAATTCATCAATTAGAAAATGTGTTCTTCCAAAATTCTTTTCAGGTCGTTGATCAAAATAGATGGGTGTTCCGATAGGACCTTGTCCATAGACAGAATCCAAATCCAAGGGAGGAGTTCTCATATTTAAGTTAACTCCAGGATAGTCCTCAACATCGGTATGTGTATGTACATCAAAATTCAAGTCATGAACAATAAACTGTCCTAGATAAGTATAACCAGCAGGTATACGATCAT
>JBCBCD010001096.1:0-2641 GCA_038530915.1 Bacteroidota bacterium | reverse complement strand
GCAATTAAGGTATTGTATGAAATCTGTTTTGGTTAGTCGGTATCTATTACTCTTCAAAATAGTCCAAATCTATTTTTTTTATTTCGATAGTATCAGAGATTTGAACACCTAAATTATATTCGATTGCCAGCTCTGATAATTCTTTTCCATCAATCAAAACAATTTTTTGTTGCTTACTATCTATAGCAGTTTGTATTGCACTTGATGAAAATCTACTTGTTGTCAAAAACACACCCTTGTTTACACCTTGAAGTGCCAAGGAACCAATGAAGTTTCGAATTTCCGGTGAACCTACAGAATTATTGGTAAAACGTTTAGCCTGTATATAAACATTTTCCAAACCCAACCTATCTTGAGAAATGATTCCGTCTATGCCCTGGTCTCCAGTTTGTCCCGTGTGTTGTGAGGTGTCTCTACTAAAATCACCGTAACCCATTTTTTGCAATAGCTGAATAACAAAACGTTCAAAATATTGAAAAGAATTTTCTTTTAGTTTATCCAATAATTCCGAAGCCAACTCATTATTAAGTTCCTCAATAGTGGTTGCTAAAATTTCTTCTGGAGTTTGCTCTTCTGTAAGCTCTGAAGTTACAGTTTTGGGCTTGCTGTTTCCCTGATTAAAAGTCTTACGCCATTCTTGATAGTCTGGAAATTGTTCCAGTTGCTTCTTTCTTAATTTTTTTGGGCTGGTATTTAAAAATCTCTTGCCGACCTCTGTAATTTGATACACGCCTCTATCCGGGTACTTTATTAGCCCTGCTTTTTTAAGGTAGCTTCGTGTCCACCCAACACGGTTTCTAAACAAACCCATTTGTTTGCTTGGAACTTGTATTTTTAAATGTTCCTCAGTAAGACTGAAATGACTGGTCAGAAGCTTCATAACTTCATTAAGAGATTTTGGTTTGCCATCCTCCAAAAGCTTTAACATGGGCAACATAATTGTTTGAAAGTCTGGTATATCGTTTTTCAATGTGTTCATTTTAAAATATAGCAGTTGTTAACCATTCTTTATTATTGCAATCTCATCTTCGTCCAGCCCATATAACTGGTAAACTAATTGGTCGATTTGGTCTTCTAAAAACGTTGTATCATTTGATGAATCCTGTTTTTTAAGGTCTAGGATGTTATCAACAATTGTTTCGATTTCTAGAATTTCATTTTTTGAAGGAACCTTAACAGGCAATAGCTCAATTTTGTACTTTTTCCATCTATTTGTGCCCATCCCAGTTGTAGTACCGATTAAATTAAAATACCACTCCGAGACTTTTGAATTTAGTATGGCCAGAAGATATTTTAGTTTCTCACCAGTCATTAAAAAAGTAGTTGCCTCAGCATAGAAACCATTATCATCATAAGCAAATTTTGGTTTGTCAGAAATCTCACCCCAAATTATTTTTGGCTTTTCGAAGTCTTGCCAATAGGATATAGAATCTTGCGTTTCAAACCACTTACCTTGAGTCTTTTTTCTGGTTTTTTCTTTTTCCCCGTTTGAATTAATGAAGGTTTCACCAGTTTGTTTAAGCTTAGGTAAAAAACTTTCTAGATAGCTTTTTACAATAGGAAAATCCTCAATATCTAGCTTTAAGCTCGGAAAAAAGCCAACAACATATAGGTCTGGATTTGAGAAAAGATATTTTTTGACATCTCTCCCCCTTAAAATTGGTTTAATAATCTTAGCAGTATTTGCATCTTGCCTAACCAATTCCTCTCTCTTC
Source organism: Bacteroidota bacterium (assembly GCA_038530915.1). Taxonomy (GTDB): domain Bacteria; phylum Bacteroidota; class Bacteroidia; order Chitinophagales; family Saprospiraceae; genus JANQPA01. The sequence goes on along the minus strand of JBCBCD010001096.1, from coordinate 926 downwards.
AAAGGGTCAACAATAAATGCTGCGTTATAACCGGTTTTTATCCCAAAGTTTATTCTTACATCAAACTCTTTCAATGGCTTTCCTTGTTTTTCAATTTTTGACTTAAGGTTACCCTCAGCTTGATTCCCTATGAACCACTCAGAGGTCTCGGGCACTGCAAACTCAAAATGATTGGCTTCAAAATATTCAGACAAGGAGGCCCCTATGGAGTAATCGTCGGATAAATTAACTACGGGAAAAGAATCTGTTAGTTTACGTTTTTGCAACGTAATTATGTTGGATTCCACAGTGGCCTCTTCAAATATTTGGATGTCCTCGATATTAAGAAGTGAAATTGGTTGTAGATTCTCAAGGAAGTATTCTTTTAACAATTCCCCGTAAATAGCTCTTAGCCATGAATTAGAAGTAATGTATGTCAATAAACCCCTGTTTTTCAGAATACTACCACCAAGTTCATAAAACAAACAATAAATATCCGCTCCCTTCGAATAAGTTTCATAACCCGCATTGGAAAAATATTCTGCCTGTTCTTTTAGCTTGGACATAGAAAAATACGGTGGATTACCAATGACAACATCAAAGCCCAAATAATCACCATTGTCGTTTAACACCTCAGGAAACTCAAACCGCCATTCAAAGGCATTCTCGTAGATCACGTTATTTACGATTTCTTCTTTTTCCAATAGGGCTTTTTCTGCTTTTTTCTGAAGTTTTTTAAGGTTATCCCTATCGATTTTCTTTATTTTCTGACCAAAGGCTTTAAGGTTATTCTGTCGCTCGTGTTCGTTAATCACCAAACCTTGGGCCTTCTGAAACTTAGCAATAAACTTGTTGTCCAATGAGCTTTTAAAATTGTTTTTAACCTCATCGATATCGAGATCGTAACGCGCCTTGCGAACCTTCTCCGCATAATAGCGATAATCCCA
>JBCBCD010001095.1:0-2645 GCA_038530915.1 Bacteroidota bacterium | reverse complement strand
CCAGAATGAAGCTTCCTACGATGAAGCCAAGACAAGATGCAAAAAAGAATTTTATGAATTGTTGCATATATGTTTCAAGGAATTAATAGAAGTTTACTATTGTCTTACTTATGAATGTTTAAAGTTGAAAATATAACAACAAAAACCAGGAAAGATTTAGTAATTGGAAGACTGTTAGAGGAAATGACATCAAAATTAGATCAACGAAGAGAAAATATGGATATTTTAAAGACTTTGCGCGGCAAAGGCCGCGCAAAGTCTTTAAAATTATTTTACTGCGGGATAAATGTATTGTAGTACAATTTCAATTGGCTGTGATTGTCCCAGTTCATTATTGAAGTTAGAACCGGTCATGATTATTGCCACATCCAGGTGTGGCATGACCCAAATGATTTGCCCACCATTTCCAGATGCTACATATGAATCTTTGAGGCCCGGAGCATCAATTAATGGATCAGCTACCAAACCCATATATCCATAATCTACCATGAAAGGACCTAATTGCTGACCTTCGATTTGAGTACGCATAGTAGCTTCCATAAATTGCTGAGAAATAAGCTGCTTGCCTTTCCATTTTCCCTTATTGAGATAGAGCAGTCCCAACTTGGCCATATCTCGTGGGCGCATTTGTACCCCGGCAGCTGCGGAAACATATCCTGTATGTTTGCTTTTGTTCCATTTAAATTCTTGTATTCCTAATGGGGTGAATAAATGTTGATCCGCAAATTCATCGGCAGATAAGTTTGTTGCATTTTTTATGACTTGTGCTAAAAGATTGGCAACTCCTCCATTGTATTCAAACTTGGTACCAGGTTCTTCAACAACGGGCTTGCTTAAAACATAAGGAAACCAATCTTTCCTTTTATACATTTGGGTCTCATCGTTTTCATCGGTGCCATATTGGACATCTGATTCTTTCCATTCTATACCAGTAGTCATGCTCAGCATATGATGGAGGGTTATTTTTTCATGTTCAGGCTTACGATAGCTTTGATATTTAGGGAGATAATCCATCATCTTAGCATCTAAAGAGGGAAGAAAACCTTTATCTAAAGCAACTCCAGCTAGTAGTGCAGTGATCGATTTTGAAATAGATCGTTGTGTATGTAGTTGATCTTGGGTGTAATCGTTGAAGTATTCCTCCAAAATAAGTTGATCATCCTTGATGATTAAGAGTGCGTCTACATTGACATAATCATTGGCTTTGATTTTTTGGACTACCTTTTCTAATAATTCAACATTAACTGATTGATCTTTAGCAGAAGCCACCTCAATTCCATCTTGTAATGGTTTGGGTGCACGATAAGTATAAGTTTTTTGAGAAAAAACAAAAGTAGGAACAAGTAAAAGCAGGATCATCTTTAGAGATCGCATAGCAGTTGATTTTGGTGATGTTTAATAAAGAATTCACCGCCAAAATCTATGTTCAAGTGTACTATTGCGACCTTCCCGATCGGATGGGCGCTGTTTTTCTAAATTCTGAAGGTGTTTTTCCACTTAGTTTTTTAAAAACTCGATTAAAGGCTGATTTAGAATTAAAGCCTGCTTCCAGAGATATGGCTAATATTGTCAAATGTTGAAAATCAGGATTAATTAAAATAGATTGAGCTTCCTGTATTCTATATTGATTGATCAAGTCATAATAGCTTAACTCAAACTCATCATTGATAACCTCTGATAAATGATGTGGGCTTATTTGAAGATGTTGTGCCAGTTTATTTAAGTTTAATTCCGGGTCTTTATACTTTTTTTCTTCTGTCAAAGCTTTAAGCAGTTGCTTGCGAAAAATGCTTTTTTGTTTTTTGGTGAGACCGGATTTGGCGTATTTAGATTCTGGTAGTTTTATTTCGGGGGATTCAAACCATTGAATGTAGCCTATAGCATAAACGCCTATGACCCAACCCAGGACAACCATGTAATCACTCTGTGGGAATGGATTGAGCTTAAAGTAATGCAAGCCCAATGCAACAACTTGAAAAAACCATGCTCCTATCATCACTAAGTTTAAATACCAGAGCCAGTTTATATTATTTCTGTTTTTGGCTTGTGTTCTGTATTTATAAATCTGATAGCTAGCCCACAATAGATACAATAATATGCTGAGCAGGAGTAAATAATCTTCAATGGAAAGACCAGGAGAAGATTTTTCCATTCTATTGATAATGTTGAGTTTAATTGTATTTGAAAGCCCAAAAAAGGGTATCAAACTTAAGAGCTTTATTATGGCAGGTGAGAAATGAAGGAGATATTCCCAAGCTTTTAGTTGCCTTTTTTTGAGTAGATGATAGATGAAAAAAAAGTAGAAAGGCCCAAACAACCATACAAGTGGATCGATTATCCCGAATAGATCCGGATTCTGAATTAATACTTTGAATAGGATACCATTAATTTCAAACGCCTGACTTAAAATAGCAGATGAAATAAGCCACACAAGCATAGCCAGCCAAATATTTGATGTTTCTTTTTTACGTTTCTTAATGAGTAAAAACATAAGGAAATAACCTTGTGCAGCAGCAATGATTAAGAGAAGTGATAATATTTCTAATTGTGTATCCAAAGTTTACAAATGTTATTCAGCCAAAGAATTTAGAAATGAAGTTGTTTAAGAATTCCTGATGATTTGATTGGTAATTGCTTGGAAGTCA
>JBCBCD010001094.1:0-2645 GCA_038530915.1 Bacteroidota bacterium | reverse complement strand
TTTTAGCGAGTCAAGGTGTGAAGTTTTGTTGGGGTGCTAAAACCTACTACAGATCAGGTAATTCTCGAAGTCTTAGTGGAGCAAAGTCGCGAAAGGCATCGGAATCGGCATTTTTATCTTTAGACAAGGGTACAAGCAATCTTTTAGCAGTAGAAAATAGCCCTCGCACACGTCATGCTTGTGCTACTGTTTTTCAGCGTTTCATTTATAACAACTATGTGAATAACATACCTGATTTAATTTATCAAGCAGAGACTAAAGTTAAACTGCTAGGAGGATCTAACATTAAACCAACTGGCGGGCCTCTATTTCAGATCTTAGCTAAATTTTTGGGTTGGAAATTCGCCAAAAAGTTGCAAAAAAAATCACACACTGTTTAAGATAAACTCAATAAAAAAACAAACATTATACCTAGCAAATTATGATTAAATTAAGAAATTTTACTGACTGTATACCTCCTATTTTGAGATTAGAGTATAAGCTTAAGTTTTCTCTATCTAATTTAGGTATCTTAGATAAAAGAGCCGTTTATACAGGTTTGAAAAGAATTTATGATGATGATATTTTCATTGTTTCATACCCAAAATCAGGCAATACATGGTTGCGCTTTATAATTGCTAATTTAATGAGCGATCAAGACACAGTGAGCTTTAGAAATATTAATGATTATGTTCCAGATATTTACATTTCTAAAGATTATATTAACATTATGAAGCAGCGACCTCGTTTTATTAAAACGCATGATGCAGGTTATGAGTTTTACCCCAAATTCATATATATCTACAGAGATGGAAGAGATGTAGCTATCTCTTACTATCATTATTTAACTGGACGAGGTGAATTTAATGGAACTTTTAAAGAGTTTTTAAATAGTCAACCGTCTTGGGGTGCTGTCGGTTGGAGTAATCATGTATCTAGAGCCATAGACTATGCTAAAAGTCATTCAGATAAGGTTCTATTAATTAAATATGAAGATATGCTGAGTGATCCTGTAAAAAATGTTGCAAATATTTCTGCTTTTTGCCAACTAGATGCTAGTAGGGAAAAAATACAAGATGCTATCCATCAGTGCGAATTTAGCCGACTAAAAAAGATAGAAAAAAAATATGGAACAGAATTTTATAACAATAAAAAAGCGTTCTTTCGTTCAGGAAATTATGGAGAATGGAAAAATATTTTTTCTGATGAAGACCTTCAACAATATTTATCAATAGCAGGTCAAACCCTTCATCAACTTGGATATTTAGATTAATCATTAAAATTGGAGTAAATTCTTGAAATGCGAATTTTTTTAGTTTGTCAACAGTCTCTTAAAAATCACTCGGTTCCAGCCTACCAGTTTTGGGAACCCTACTTTAAAAAAGGAATAGAAGAAGCTGGACATGAGTGGGTTGAAGCTCAAGATGTTGATTGGGCTGAAGGTTTGGTATATTTGGAGGAAAATTCCTTAAAAAAATGGCGTGATCAAACTTGGTCTTTGACTCTTTCTGCCATTAAAAAAGAGCATCATAAAAAACCGATAGACCTGTTTATAAGCTATCTATTTCCGCAACAGGTTGAACCAGAAGCGATTAAAGAAATTCAAAAATTAGGAATTCCTTGTGTGAACTTTTTTTGTGACAACATTCGATATTTTACCAAAATACCTAAAGTATTTTATAACTTTGATTTACACTGGGTTCCAGAATTCAAAGCTATAAAAATGTATCAAAAAGCTAAACTAAGTAATGTTTATGCTCCTATGCCAGTCTGGATTCCACCTGAACAAAGAACCTGGGAACATCCAGAAAAATACGGAATCAGTTTTATTGGTTCACGGGATATTCAGCGAGAAGTATTATTAGCTCAAGCCCTAAGTTTGGGTATTTCTTTAGAGATTCGAGGAGCAGCCTGGAATAAAACAGAGAGTCCGCATACCAATTTCATAAAATCTGAAAATAACTTTTATAAAACTATAGTTAATCAGGTAAATTTTTTAACTAAAAATGGAATTAATGCTTGGTATGGAAAAGCCACCTACAAACACCAAAAAAGAGTTTCTGATGATTATTTTAAAGATGCAGTTAAACCAAAACCTAATGGTCTGGAATATGTCAATATTATTCAACAAAGCTGTGTAACCCTGGGGATTAATCGCTATCCTAGCTATCAATATCCATTTTCTAAGCCGAATACTTATTCTCGAATGCGGGATATTGAAGCACCTATGATGGGAGCCTGTTACTTAACAGAATGGACTGAAGGACTAGAACATCTTTACGAACTGGGTGAAGAGATTGAAACTTATCGTACTGCTGAAGAAATGGTTGATAAAATCAAAAAGCTAGAAGCAGATCCAAATTTGCGAAAAACAATGCGTTTTCAGGCTCAAAAACGAGTATTGGAACAGCATAGTGTCCCTAAAAGTCTTGATAAAATTATTGATTTTTTAGAATTAAAAAAATAGCTGAAAATAATTGAATAGCTATTGATCAGCAAAATAATGGCAAAAATTTTAATTCTCATCGGTGCTCATCTGTGTACTGCACCTCGTCCTCAAAAGGAAGCAGATACTTTAGCCACAGCCGGACATGATGTAACGGTGCGAGGGTTCTGGTTTGACCCCGAACTGGTGAGGCGCGATCGCATTCTTTTAGGTCAGAAAA
>JBCBCD010001093.1:0-2649 GCA_038530915.1 Bacteroidota bacterium | reverse complement strand
TCAAGGCGAGCCAAAGGATTGAATTTATCCTGTAAACCTGCACCTACAGGACCACCAAAAGTACCATCTTCTGCATATACCGGAATCAACGGATTTTGCAATAAGGCATCCTCTGTAACATTAGCTTTCACCTCACTAAATTGAGAAACAGTAAGATTTTCACCTATCGTCAATCTGTTGTTTAAAAGATCTACACTAGCATTCAACCTCAAATTACCTCTGCGGAAATAGGTATTCTCCATAATACCATTGTCAGAAGCATAAGCAGCTCCTGCATATACACGCCAATTTTCTTTTGCCACAGAATAACTCAAATCTGTGGTGACAGATACAGAGTTATTCATTACTACATCCACCCAATCGGTATTGGATAAGCGTAAATTTTGATTAGCATCCAAGAATTCAGGAAGTGGAGTGCCCGGAGTATAAACCAAATTACCGGCCGTAACTGGAACACCGCCCTGAGCGATATACCTTACGTCCAACCAATCTTGCCCACCCAAAACATTAAAATCTTCTCTAATGGTATTGAAGGTTACTAAACTACTGAAGTTCAAACCACTACTTCCTTTTCTTGCTCTTTTGGTTGTCACAATAATTACTCCTCTTGCAGCTTCAGTACCATAAATACCGGCTGAAGCAGCATCTTTTAAGACCTGAATACTTTCGATCTCATTAGGATTCAGTCCTGCAGGATTGGTAGTCTGTACTCCATCAATAACCCACAGTGGTCCAACACCACCAAAAACAGAAGTCAGGCCACGGATAGATATCTGTGTGTCATTACCTCCCGGCACCCCTGATGAAGTAAACGACAGACCTGGAACGCGGGATTGTAATTTTGTAATAACATTTGGTGTGGCGATTTTTTCTAAAGCTTCTGTTTTTACAACAGAAACCGCACCAGTGATGTCTTTCTTTTTTTGCGAAGAATAGCCCACAACTATTACTTCATCTAAATTAGAACCTACTTCGAGTGAAATACTGATGTTACTTGCACCAGTAACATCCACTATTTTTTCGGTATAGCCGGTATACGAGATACTCAAACTCGCTACATCATCAGGAACTTCTAATGAGAAATTCCCATCAATGTCAGTAATCGTACCTGTAGTCGTACCTGTCACTATTACGTTAGCACCAATAAGGGGCTCACTAGTGGAGGCATCTGTCACATTACCCGTCACCGTACGCTGAGCGAAAGACAGCTGTACAGTGCCAAGAAGCAACATAAACAAGGTAAATATTGATGGTTTCATAAATGAGTTTGGTTTTGTTTAAAAAGAAGGATATTTATACATTTATAATTCAATAATTCATTCATAATCAACTTATTACTATTCAGTTTTTTGCTTAAGAAAAACCCTTTTCTGCTCTATTAATGCGCTTATTTCGGATTCTTTAATCTTTGGATTAGCTCCATTATAGGTAGCAACCAGAGCTCCTACTGCACAAGCATATTCAAGCATATCTTTTGCTTCAGCATTTTCTTTCCATTTCTTAATTAAGGCGGCTAAAAAAGAATCGCCACTGCCTATAGTATCAGCCACCTCAACTTTAAAGCCTGTCTGGACATGGTATTGATTTTCATAAAGCAGAGCAGCTCCATGAGCACCTTTGGTCACACAAATCAAATCGAGTTGAAAGTGGTCAGCTAAAAATCTCATTTTGGTTTCTTCACCAATGAAATTGCCATACCAGGAGCTCATAATATTTAATTCATCTTCATTGAGCTTTACAAGATTTGCTTTTGACATCAATACATCAATGGTTTCTTTTTCAAAGTGAGGAGGTCTTAGGTTTACATCAAAAACTTTTAATTCTGCTATATCAAGATAGTTGAGTAGCATTTTCAGTGATGATGGAGTTCTAGCCACTAAGCTGCCATAAACAAAACCTTCAGCATCCTGTATGGAATGCACTGCTTCGTTGTCCCATAGAATGTTATCCCATGCAACAGGTCCTATTATTGTATACTTGGCTTCCATGACATCTGACAGGTCAACTTGCACTGTCCCTGTGTATAGATCTGGATCTACTTGAACGGTACTACTATCCACCATTTTGTCTTCAATGAAAGCTAAAATGTCTTTGCCCCATTTATCATCTCCAACACGGCTAATAATTGTTGTATTAATCCCAAAGTTCTGTAGATGGATAGCTACATTCATGGGTGCACCACCGGGTAAGGGACCTGAAGGCAATAAGTCCCACAATACCTCACCATAACAAATGATTGGTCCTTGCATAACTCAATTATTTTATGCTAAAAAATTAAGCAACCGAATTCTCACCAATAGCAGTAACAGTCTTGTCTTCTTTGATCAAGCGTTTTTCTAATTCTTCCAGTGAAACGCCCTTTGTTTCGGGCATCATAAAGGCAACAAATAGTAGTTGTAGCACCATAAAACCTGCAAAAAATGCAAATATCATCCAAGCTGAAACGTAAGAAATCACAACCGATCCAAGTAATGTAATCAAAGCTGCAAATACCCAGTGTGTCCCTGATCCCCACGATTGTCCATACGCACGCACTTTGTTAGGAAAGATCTCAGAGATGAATACCCAGATCACTGCTCCTTGTCCAATTGCATGTGAAGCAATAAAAGCCAAAATGAAAATCAGTTTGAAGGTAGAGCCTGCATCAGT
>JBCBCD010001092.1:0-2655 GCA_038530915.1 Bacteroidota bacterium | reverse complement strand
TTGGCTACATCAGCTCTGTATTGCCGACAGTAGAAAATAATACGATAGAATTTTTAGTCGCTCTTGAAGCACCCGACCATCAATCACTTCGCCCAAATATGCGTGTAGAAGTGTTTATCATCTCTGACAAAAAGCAAGATGTATTAAGAGTTGCCAACGGCTCTGCCTTTTCCGGAGCCGTTGAGCAAAACATTTTTGTACTGCGAGGCGAAAAAGCTATAAAAGAATCGGTAAGAGTAGGTTTAGTCAGCATGGATTATGTTGAAATCCTTAGCAACAACATACAGGAAGGAGATAGAATCATCATCTCTGATATGGAGAAATACGATCATTTGGAAACCATCACTTTAAACGACTAAGAACATGTATAAATCAATTTTAAAATATTGGCTTCCATTGATTGTACTTTTGCCCTTTGGCTTGAAAGCTCAGGTTTTTCAGGATAGTATGACTTTGGATAGCTGGTTGGACAAAGCCGTTCAGACCAATATCAACGAGCGTTTAGCGAATCGCGATTTAGAGTTGGCACAATTGGATTACAAATTATTTACAACCACTTTAAAGCCAAGATTAACTGCTTCTGCGAATTTCCCAAACTACTCAAGAACATCACAAGAAATTATTCAGCCTAATGGTACAGTTTTATTCCAACCCATTAGAAACAACAACTCAGCCTTGGGTTTGGAACTGACACAAAACATTCCATTAACAGGTGGATTCTTATTTGTCAATTCTAATCTTCAACGTTTTGATGATTTTGAAAACGACAACACCTTATATAATGGTGTACCTATTAGATTTGGGTTTTTTCAGCCCTTATTTGGTTTCAATTCTTTCAAATGGGACAAAAGAATACAGCCTTTGCAACTGGAAGAAGCCAATCGTAAGTTTGTTGCAGACAAAGAAGCCATTAAAGAAGACGCTACGAGATTGTTCTTCAGTCTCTTGTTGGCACAAGTCAACTTAGAGATTGCCAATTCTAATGCGGAAAGCAATCAGTCACTGTTCGAAATCGCACAAGAGCGTTTCAACCTCGGTAAAATATCTGATAGTGACCTGATGCAATTGCGTGTAAGTCTTCTATCGGCACAGCGTAATCAACGCAACGCTTTTCAATCGGTACAGCAGGCTTCTACTAATATGTTCGCATTCATTGGTCAGATTTATAATGGTGAAATCATCACTTTAACCAGCCCGGAAATTGAAGATCCCATCAATGTGGATTTGGAAATCGCGCAAGAGCAATCAAGAGTCAATCGCTTTGAAAACATCCAATACAACCGCTTGCAACTACAAAGACAAAGTGATGTAGAAGAAGCTAAGCGTTCAGGAGGGTTTCAGGCAGATTTAACTGCCTCTTTTGGTTTGACTCGCTCAGCTATGAATGTAAGCGAAATCTATGATCAACCCATACAAGAGCAGTTTGCTCAAATTCAGGTAAGTGTTCCAATCATCGATTGGGGCCAACAAAAAGCTACTGTAGCAAGAACAAAAGCGTTGAAAGAATATACCGACGAATGGATCAGGCAAGATCAAAACAGGTTATCCTCAGAAGTAAGTCAGGCAGTATTTGCCTTTCAGAACGTACAACAAGAATTATTACTCGCTAAAGAATTGAGACAAGTATCCGAAGATCGCTTTGAGATTTCTAAGCAAAGTTTTGTCTTAGGAGCTATCAGTATTACAGATTTGACGATTTCGCAGCAGGAAAAAGATCAGGCTGCGCGCACCTACACCCTTGCATTGAGTAACTATTGGCAGAATTACTACCGCTTAAGAGGATTGACATTGTATGATTTTCAAAATAGACAAAAGATAGCTTATTGATTGTTCACCATAGAGTCGCATGGAGTTTCATAGAGGGCTCCATGGTGATAATAAAAAATTAAATCATGATAAAATTAGAAAACGTTAGCAAAGTTTACCAGACAAAAACCATTGAAACTGTTGCTCTAAATAACATCAACCTGGAAGTGGAAAAAGGAGAATTTCTTTCTGTTATGGGTCCATCTGGTTGTGGTAAAAGTACATTATTGAATATCATGGGCTTAATTGATGAGCCTTCTGAAGGTAAAGTGACTATTGATGGCCAGTACATTACAGATTATTCAGGAAAGGCTACGGCACATTTTAGAAATCAGAAGTTGGGATTCATTTTCCAAAGCTTTCACTTGATCAATGATTTGAATGTAATTGACAATGTAGAATTACCCTTATTGTATCGCAATGTCAGTGCTAAAGTACGTCGCGAGATGGCCAGTGAAGCCTTGATCCAGGTAGGATTAAAAAACAGAATGAAGCACTTCCCTTCTCAATTATCTGGTGGTCAAAAACAACGTGTTGCCATTGCAAGAGCAATAGTAGGCAACCCTGAGATCATCTTAGCCGATGAGCCTACCGGTAACTTGGATAGTGTAATGGGTAGTGAGATCATGGATATCCTTTTGAGCCTTAATCAAGAAATGAAAACAACCATCGTAATGGTAACGCACGATGAGAGTATGGCTCGCAAGACACACAGACTAGTTAGATTATTCGATGGAAGTCAAGTTAATTATACTACTAATCAAATGGCATAAAGTTTTATTTAGGGGCAGCTTACTTATTTGCTGGCCACAGGCCAGCAAATAAGTAAGCTGCCCCTGGAGGAATTAG
>JBCBCD010001091.1:0-2655 GCA_038530915.1 Bacteroidota bacterium | reverse complement strand
GTGATATATCATGGAGGGCGTCTTTTTTCATCATTTTTAAAACCCTAAACACCAGAGATCCTGAAAACCTACAACAGGATAAACAGGGCGGTGTAGGCCTGCTCAACATCAGCAAAAGACTGGAATTAAAGTACGACAAACCTGACCTCAACTTCAATATTACCAATACTCACTTTGATTTATTCCTAAAGCTAGAGTTAAAAATGATGAAAAAAGACGCCCTCCATGATATATCACCTATTACACATCACCTATAAATAGTTTCTCATGCATAAAGTACTTATCGTCGATGACGAATATCTCGCCCTCAAGTTATTAGACAACTTTGTGGCCAGAATACCTCAATTAGAATTAGTAGGTAAGCTTAAATCAGCTGTAGATGCTCAAGTTTTTTTAGAGAGAAATGAAGTCGACCTCTTATTTCTTGATATTCAAATGCCTAAAATGAGCGGGAATCGTTTTCTGGCGCAGCTCGAAAAGCCTCCGGTCACTATTTTTACCACTGCTTATTCTGATTATGCTTTAGAAGCTTACGATCTTAATGTAGTAGATTATTTATTAAAGCCTTTTTCTTTTGAAAGATTCTTAATTGCTGTGAATAAAGCCTTATTGCTTTTAGATAAAACCAAAGGAGACAAAATTACTGAAGATGATTTTTTCACCATCAAACACAATGGAAATTTAGTCAAAGTAGCTTACCAAGACATTTTATTCATCGAGGGGCTGAAAGAATATGTAAGAATTGTCTGTAAAAATAAGAAGTATGTCATCCTGGAAAGTTTAAAAAAACTGGAGGAATCCCTACCCGATAATCAGTTTTTAAGAGTACACAAATCCTATATCGCTGCGGTAGATAAAGTCTCAAAAATTGACAACAATAAACTCGTCATCAATAATCAATTGATTCCCATTAGCAGATCTAAAAAAGACGAAGTGATCTCTAAAATATTCTATTCCACATAGTTTTTTTCACCCACTAGAATTGCCGATTTCAAGTGATTTTCTAAAGGTGGAACCGGACAATTGTATCCATCGCTATAAGCGCAATAAGGATTGTAGGCTTTGTTAAAATCTATTTCGATTTTCCCGTCGACTATATTATTCGTACTCATATCTATGTAACGTCCTCCACCATAGGTATCATCTCCGTTGGTGGCATCTTTAAAGGGCAAGAATAATCGATTTCTATACATGGGCATGCGCATCAATTTCATATTTTGATAGACTGCAAGTTGGTGTGGTTCGCCATTTATTTCAAAACTAAGTGTCGCATATTTTCGGTAAGTCTTAGTAATGCCGCTGTAGGTAGCCATTTCAAAAGGCTTAGAATCAGGTGTGAGTTCGACTGCAGCTTCCACAATAAAGGATTCATTGGCTTTGTAGAAGTCCATTTTCTTTACCCCTTTGTTATCCAAAGGGCCTTGATCGTTTTCTACAAATGCTTTTTTATAGGACTTACGATGCTCTTTTAAAGCTTTCTTGTAGGTTTTGTCTGTTTGTGCATTGACAAAAACCACAAATAGAAAAAATAAAAAAATTGAAATACTATACTTGTTCATCAACTCAGTGTTTATGAAAATACCTATTGTTTCATGATGGAGTATATAGAGTAAGAAATGCTTACCAACAACTAAAAACCAAAAACTAGAAACTAATCTGCTACAATAGCTACTTTATTCCCTTTACTAACGGCTATTCGAGTGATATTGTTGATGTTGTAGTAACGAAGATCTGCAACTTCTACCCAGTCTTTATCTCTGATTCTGTTGAACTTATAAATTTTACTTCCATCTCCGATGATGATGGTTCCATCTCTTAACACACCAAAGTCTTCCACATTGGGCAGCATGGTTGTAATCAATTCCTTGTTCTTATTGTAAATATTGTATTCAATCAATTGCCAACCACCATAGGGTGTTTTTTGGATATATGCCAAATTCCCATTGGGCAACATTCTGAAGCATCTACCAACATTTTCAGAAACCGTTTCAAACTGATCGGTTCTTACATCACCTATGGCTAGCGTGCTTGGAGTTCCGACTAAATAGGCAGCCACCTGTTGATTGTTCATCCAACAGTAATACCCAATATTGATCACATATTTAAAAATTGGACGACCGTAGGTTAACCTATCAATAGGAAATTGCCAAAGCCTTAAAAGGGTATCCCTACCTTGAAACTCCATCCTCACCGCTGAAAAATTATAAAAATCAGGCATTGGAAAGGGAGAGTATTCCCCTTCATCTGTTTTGGTTACTCTTCCTAAAGAATTGTCCCTGAGGTCCATTTTATAGATGTCAGGTTGAGATTGGCCAGGCATCTGAGAAGACACATACAGCACGTTTTCATCTATAAAAGTGGGGTGGTTATTGTAGCCTTGAGAATTATAAGTAGTCAACAACTTAGGGTTATTGAATTGATATACTGTATCACGAGGCTGATCTAAATCAAATAAAAAGACATTCGATTTTTGAGCCCATACAGCAGATGTTGAAAAGAATACAATCAAAGCAATTGAAAACAAATACCTCATAAGGAAATAAGATTAAAATGGTCAATCAATGATACCAATTGAGAGTATGTTCAAAATTTATTGTATGCTGAAGATCAATGCTTTGTGGTTCTAGCAAAATATTTTCGAAGGCGTTTAGCGAG
>JBCBCD010001090.1:0-2659 GCA_038530915.1 Bacteroidota bacterium | reverse complement strand
ATGCACCTTATGAAATTCCCAAAGAAAAGCATTGCTATGCAACAAACGGTGAATCCACCATTGAATAAAATCTCTTACCACAAATCCAATCAACAAGATTTGCCACATCGCCAAATTATTCAAAGGATTGGAAGCTTGTAGATCAAAACCTGTGACCGCTATAATTCCGTTATTCAACAAATCGACAATAACACTTGAAGCTGCACTGAAAATGATCAGCGAAAACAAGAAGAAATTGAAAAACATATAAAACCAATCCAACCAGAAATCTTTACGAAATTTCCCTTGTTTTTTTCGCCAGGGCAATCCCCACTCCAACAACATAAAAACCAAAGAAACCGCAATTAACCAATAAAAGTAATTGTTCCAATGAGGGTGTGTAATCTCATGCCACAAATAGCGAGCGTAATTTCGATATGCTTTGATAAAAGTTTCCCAATACATCAATTTTAAGTTTATGGGTTTATAAGATTATAAGGTTAGGGGTATTGATTTTTTATCTTTAAAACCTTTATTGTATGCGATTGTAGTTCCTTAATGCGGCTGAAAACATTCATTAAGCCTTTGCACTCAACAATAATTTACGAATCAATAAAGCCCAAGGCCAGCCGTGCCATACAAAATCAAACCAATCAATTAATCCCATACCATTGGCTCCTCCCCTGATCCACTTGATTTTACCCCAGATATGTGGCTCCGGGTAAAAAGGAGCCAGACCTAATGTAAGACATGCAATGATAATAAATCGCCAATCGTTTAGTAACTTCTTCATTTTGACTGAAATTTTGCAGTTTTTTGTTGTGTTTAGAGTTGTGCGTTGTGTGTCTTGGGTTGTAAGAAAAGTGATTCATAGATCAACTCATATGCATTGTAACTATTTTTTAAGGCTGAGAACCGGAAAAAAGCCTATTAAATTACGTAGTTCAATTTTAGTAACTAAGTGGTTAGAAATCCACGCAACACAAGACACAAAACAAAAGTATGATTATATAAGCAGTCTCTTATGTGAGCATAGTCACTAAAAACTAAAAATAAATCATGAATATAGCAGTACTTGATGGATACACGCTCAACCCTGGTGACCTAAGCTGGGATCTCTTAGAAACACTAGGGAAAGTAACAATCTATGAATACACTAATCTTGAAGAGATAGTACCAAGGTCTTTAGATGCAGATATATTGCTTGTGAACAAAGTCATTCTATCAGAAGAGATTTTATCACAATTGCCTCAACTTAAGTGCATATGTGTAACAGCTACAGGGACCAATAATATTGACCACGAGGCAGCAAAGAAAAGAGGAATTCCGGTTTATAATGCAGTAGGATACAGTAGCCCTTCAGTTGCACAGCATGTGTTTGCCTTACTTTTATACCTTACCAACAGCATAGCAGCACATAATGTAAGTGTAAAGGCCGGAAATTGGGCAAGTAATAGAGATTTTTCCTTCTGGTTACACAGCATACCTGAGCTTAAAGACAGAACAATGGGAATTTATGGCTTTGGAAACATTGGTCAATCTGTTGCAAAAATTGCCCAGGCTTTTGGCATGAAGATACTGGCTACTCACAAACATCCGAAAAGGGATGCAAAGGAAGGAGTCAACTTTGTTGACCTTCCCACCTTGTTTGAACAAAGTGATGTTATTAGCTTACATGCACCTTTAGGAGCCAACAATCAAAAGATTGTAAACAAAGAATTGCTGTCAAAAATGAAACCCACAGCTTATCTCATCAATACTGCTAGGGGAGGATTGATACATGAAGAGGATTTGTATGCCGCTTTAAAAAACAAGGAATTGGCAGCAGCAGCCTTAGATGTATTGAATACAGAACCCCCTACCGCAGATCATCCACTCATGCAATTAGACAATTGTGTGATTACACCTCATATGGCTTGGGCCAGTAAGGCATCCAGGCAAAGGTTGTTGGAAATTACTGTTGAGAATATTAAGACTTTTCTGTGTAGTGTGTAGTGTTTAAGGTGTAGAGTTTGTCCCCTTACACCCTACACCCTACACACTACACCAAATCAGAAGCATCACTTCTATTCTTGAACTCGTCTCCCCTTTAGGAAAATAACTTTCAACGATAAGGTAAACAAATCCGTAAAATGGTCGTAAAAAGTCGCTAAAAACGGTATATTTGCGGAGTTTTTTCGGAAGTCGTTGATAAACAACCTTTTCTGAAATTATTATTTTTTGTTTTTACTATTGACTTAAGCTAACATTTAACTAAGTAAATTTTGAATTATGCAAGGCAAAGGGATTGTGAGGTTCTTCCTTGTTTTGATGACATTGGTGACTTTATGGCAGTATTTTTTAACACTTCCTACTAACAGAGTAGAGAAAGATGCTGATGCATTTGCAGAAGCTGCTAGTGCCAATGTACCGGAAGAACAACAGAGAGACGTTTTCAAAGCCAAAAGAACGGCGTATTTAGATTCAATGTCGACTGAAGAGGTATTCTCTATACCACTTATCAAGTCGTACAATTACCAAGAATTAAAATCTCAGCAGCTGGCTTTAGGGCTTGACTTGAAAGGAGGTATGAGTGTCGTACTTCAAGTCGATTTAAGAGATTTTATTCGAGCACTAGCAAACAATCGTAAAGACCCCACATTCCTCACCGCACTTGAAGAAGCTGAAAAAGCGCAAAGAA
>JBCBCD010001089.1:0-2659 GCA_038530915.1 Bacteroidota bacterium | reverse complement strand
CCTCACTAGTTAGGTGGCCATTCCACTTCAAAATAATTAGATTAGACTCATCACCTCACGCCGTGAGGTGATGAGTCCACTCCATTATTATTCAACCAATTACTCCCCCATTCCTTCCCACCACCCACAAAAACCAACCACCTACCCCATCACACTGGAAAATATTATCAAGTAGATCGATACTTGTAGAAAAAGGCCATCTAGCAAGGCCAAAAATTATTCTTTTAGCAGGTCAAAGCAAACACATATGAATAATCATCATCTACAAAATCAATCTATATCAAAATATTATTTCACAAAAGACATTTTTCAGACACTCTTGATTTGTAAAGAAGCCAAGTTTTTGACTACCTTAGACTTTATAAATATTTGCAATTTATTGCATATAAATCAATATTCTCGTACCCTTAAAACTCTTCAATTGATGATGTTCTCTACACCCAAGAAGGCAATCCTTCTATTTGCCTTTCTTTTTACTCAAACTTTTTTGTTGGCACAAATTCCTAAACTGATTAGTTATCAAGGCATACTTACGGATAATCAGGGTCAGGTTCTGGCAGATGGCAATTACACCGTTACTGTCAAAATCTTTGATGCTGCTACCGGTGGCAGTGAGCTATGGAGTGAAAATCACTCAGTCAATTTGGTCAGTGGTCTTTTCAATATTGCTTTGGGAAGCAATACTGATCTCAATCTTGCGTTTAATCAACCTTATTTTATTAGTACGACCATTAATGGAACGGAATTGCTACCTAGGTCAGCTATGACCGCTTCTCCTTATGCCTTGAATGCACCTAATAATGGACAAGGACAAGGAGGTCAGGCAAAAACCTACGCCCTCGATGCTGAAGATGGAAGTAAAGTGGATGTTGTATTAGTAGACTCTGAAGGGCAAGTTGGCATAGGTGATAATCCAGGGGTAATGCCCGAAGCATTTACCTTTATATTTGCCGATGAGCCTGCAAGAATCGGATTACAAACAGATATCATTTACAATCCAAGCACCCGAATGGCCACTGGTATTTATGCTCAGTCTTCTTTTAGTACTTTGTTTGAAGAAGACAATGACCTCGCTAAAGGCATTCATGTCAATATGCTGGGTGAAAATGCCAGTATACACACAGGTGTTCTCGGTTTAGCAGACTCTTCTCCAGAAGGATATGGTCTTTGGGGACGAGCATTAAACAATGATAGGAATACAGGGATTTATGGTGAGGCTTTTGGAGGAGATGAAACTACTGGAGTCTTAGGTGTTGCAGGAAGTGGTACTATCAATTATGCAATACGGGGATTAAATAATGATGCTGGATGGGCTGGCTTTTTTCAAGGCAAAGGTTACTTTGGTTCAATTTCTTCAAATGCACCAACAGACAATAGATCTGCTCAACTATTTGTTGATGGAACTTTTAGTAATTTTGGAATATTAGCAACTGCAAATGATGTAGGAGCCAAATTCGAAGGTGGCAATCAAGCCTTAATAGCTGAATCTACTTCTGAAACTGGGTTTTCAGGTTTATTCAATGGTCCTGTTTTCATGCAAGATGGACTTAGTTCTACTGCAGGTTCTGAACATGTTACCATAAGTACTGCTTTAAAAAATACGGCCCTCACTTTAAGAAATACTACTTCGCCTGCTAATAATGAAGAAAGTGTTGGTCTTTTATCTGTGGTCTCTAATCCCAATGGTGTCGGAGGACGCTTTATTGCATCCAAGTTGGGTAGCCGTTTTTTTGGTGATACAGGTATTGAAGTGTTTTCAACCAATGAAAACAGCTATTCGGGTATATTTTATGGTGATGTAAAAGTATTGAGACAAGATCAGGATCCAGATCAAGGTGAAGATGTCGGAACCATCATTCGATCGGATAAAGTCAACCTGATCCGTAGAGATCCAGTTTTCTTAGAAACTGATATTGAACCCGGTAATCTGGAAATTATAGAAGACGTGGACAATGATGTAAGAGTAAGAATCAACCCTCCCTTCATTTCCATCCGTGGTAATACATCAGTCAGCCAGCGTCCTCGTTTGATCTTTTATGATGAAGGGATTGATTATACCATTTTGGGCACGACTGAAGGCTTATCTTTTTTAGGTGGAAGGACTTTGTTTGACAACAGTAATGGATTAAGCATTAATAGAGAAACTGTACCAGGAAGTGCAGAACTGCTCAGCTCTTACGGCTTAAATATTGACGGAGGAACTCACGGTATAGCCATCAAATTGAAAGGCTTAACTAATTCCAACAACAACTTCATGAGTTTTATGGATGACTCTGAATTTTTCCCTTTTCAGGGGAGCATAGTAGGCAATTCGGATGTTTCTGATATTGCGGAAGTTTTAGAAAGCTTTATCAAAAGCATTCTAAAACCAGATCCTAGTGTGAGTAGTACTCAACGCCTTAGAATCCCTGATCCCTTTGATCAAGAACAGAAATCCCCGAATGGTGATAGTAACAATGGTTTTGCCAAAGCTAGTGGTGCAAATAGTGCAACTTTCTCAACAGTACTTCAAACGCTTGAAAATGCAGAAGGAGATAAGGTACGTAATGTAGAGTTTCTAATTAATCAATTGATGATGTTCATTGATGTTTTGGATGCTTCTTTCACTGTTGTAGCTAAGGAAACGCCGGTAGCCCATATGTCTTCAGGATCGGCAATA
>JBCBCD010001088.1:0-2661 GCA_038530915.1 Bacteroidota bacterium | reverse complement strand
GCGGATTATTACTATGTAGAAGCACTACTAAGAAGATTAGATCTAGAACAAAATCGAATCTAAATTATGAACAAAATATTTCCGGCTTTTGGATTCATATTCCTTTCTTACTTACTCGCTGCTAATGGTTTTTACAGCGTAAAAGTAAAAGAACTTAGAGCAGTCCAAAATATAAATGAAGATTGGCAATATCTGGAAGATGAAGGGTTTGAATTGAATGACTTGGAAAATCAAAATAATTGGTCACGCATTGACCTGCCGCACACTTGGAACCAATGGGATGTAACAGATTTCATGCCGGGCTATCGCCGTGATGCCAGTTGGTATAAAAAGAATCTGGACATTCCCAACCAAAAAGATGCACGTTTCATCCTCTACTTTGAATGTGCCAATATCAGTTCTGAAGTTTATGTAAATAAAAAGCTAGCCGGAACACATATAGGTGGTTATGTCGGCTTTGAAATAGATATTACCCCTTATGTGAAGAGGGGCCAAAAAAATGAAATTCTCGTTAAAGTAGACAATAGTTATAATCCCGAAATTATCCCTTCCCAAAAATCCGATTTTTTCATTTATGGCGGAATTACCAGGGATGTTTGGTTAAAAATAGTACCTGAGATTTATATTCATACTACTCATGTAAGTACGCCGGAAGTCAATGAAAAAGCGGCTAGTACAGCAGTGAATCTTACTTTGGCTAACCCTAATTCTAAAAGATTTGAAGGTACCCTCACTTGTGAAGTAGTAGCTCCAAATGGGGGTAAGCCAGTATTGAATTTTCAGAAAAAAATTACAATAGAACGTGAAACGGAAACAGTAAAACTGGAATTACCGGAGCTAAAACAACCGTTGCTTTGGTCTACTGAAGAACCTCAGCTTTACACCTTAAATGTTTCTTTAGAGAAAGATGGAAAAGTAATAGATAAAACGACTGATAGGTATGGCTATCGCTGGTTTCATTTTGAAAAAAATGGCCCCTTTTTTTTAAATGGGAAAAGGTTGCTTATTAGAGGAACTCACCGGCATGAAGAGTTGGCTGGGTTTGGATCAGCCATGAGCAATGAACAACACCGAAGAGATATCGAAATGGTCAAAGAAATGGGAGCCAATTACCTTCGATTAGGCCATTACCCGCAAGATCCGGAAGTATATAAAGCTTGTGATGAATTGGGGATCATCGTCTGGGATGAATTACCTTGGTGTAGAGGGGGTAGAGGGAATGAAAACTGGGATAAGACTACTAAGCGCTTGTTGAAAGAACAGATTACCCAAAATTACAATCACCCAAGCATTTTATTTTGGTCATTGGGAAATGAAATTTATTGGTTACCAGAGTTTCCAAATGGTGGAGAAGCCGATAACCTGAATGAGTTTGTCACTGAACTCAACGATTTGGCACATGAGTTAGATCCTTATAGAATGACAAGCATTCGCAAATATTATGAAGGTTCACATTTGGTGGATGTATTCTCTCCATCGATCTGGTCCGGATGGTATGCTGGGGTATACAAAAACTATGCATCCGTTTTAGAACAACAACGATACAAATACAATCAATTCATTCATATGGAATATGGTGGTTCCAGTCATGTAGGACGCCATACTGAAACACCCATTGATGGAGATGGCTTGGTGAACCCCAATGAATGGACGGAAGAAATCAATCAGGTAAATGTGAAAAACATTGCTAAAAATGGGCAGTGGACTGAAAATTATATTGTAGACCTTTTTGATTGGCACCTCAGTGTCTCTGAATCATCTGATTGGTTTGCCGGAAATGCTCAGTGGGCATTTAAAGACTTTGGAACGCCTTTGCGACCTGAAAATCCCATTCCCTTTGTCAATCAAAAAGGATTGGTAGACAGAGATGGAAAGCCCAAGGATGCTTATTATGTCTTCAAAAGTTATTGGTCCGATGATCCTTTCGTGTACATAGAGTCCCATACCTGGACTGAAAGAAATGGGCCTAAAGACTTAGCTAGAAACGTTAGTGTCTTTAGCAATTGTTCCAATGTAGAATTAATACAAGATGGCAATAGTCTTGGCTTTAAGAACAGAAAATTAGGCACATTCCCAGCATGTGGCCTCAATTGGGATGTCAAATTCAAAGAAGGTAAAAATACATTGATTGCCCAAGGTTATTCGGGTGAGCAGCTAATATCAAGCGACACCTTGACCATCAATTATTCCTATGACAAAGCGGGTACGCCATCAAAAATTGAGTTGAGTGCTTCCAAACTGGAGAATGGCAACTACCTCATAGAAGCTACTATGGTGGATAAAGACGGGAAAAGGGTTTTAGATTACGAAGACAGGGTTTATTTCTCACAAGATGGAGCCGGCGAACTACTCGTGAATTATGGTACTCCAACCAGAAGTCAGGTCATTGAGATGGCCAATGGGAAAGCCTGCATAGAATTAGTACCTTCTAAGGGGAAGTCGATTATTGAAGCAAGGAATCAGGATTTTAAAGGATCCTACTTGGTATTGGATTTTGAGTAGAATTCTTTTCTTTATTCAGTAGAGTGTAGAGTGTAGAGTGTAGGGTGTAGTGGGAAGAGAGCCCACTACACCCTACACCCTACACAAATACGCATTTGAATTGGTGGTTTTGTTAATTATTTCTCCATGATTTGTTTTAATTAGCCATGCATATACAAT
>JBCBCD010001087.1:0-2663 GCA_038530915.1 Bacteroidota bacterium | reverse complement strand
GGTCGCCAGCTGGTGCGTTGGCAATCCATTGTATATCGGTAGGAGCTTGCTGGCAAGCAAAAGCGAGCCCCAAAAGCAGGAGCAGAAAGTTGTTTGTTTTCATAGTTTACTTATGTGCAGTAGAAGAAGCTTCGATCTTATCGAATAAAAGAAGAGTATTTCTGTGTTATCAACAGAAACGACGTGTTTTAAAAAGCAAGTGCTTGAGTAAGTCCTTAGTAACTTACTATTGATCGATAAGTTTGAGGCTGTTATCAACTACTAGTTTCGAAAATGTGTTTAAAAAATGTTTCAAGTTTGTTGATTTAAAGTAAAGGACTTTGGGGCGTATTCAACAAACTTTTCATATTATCATTATATTAAGTAAAATGAAAAACATAAGAACAAGTTAAAAGCTTCGTTTTTTTGCTTGTTCTTATAAAAACTGATACTTATCTTTTAAAAGATGAGATTGTAATGAGATAGAAAGCAACAGATTATTTACTTTTGCTGGTCATAAGGAGTTGTTTAAAGTTATACACTATGTTTATCATAAATATTTATTTACGTTTTGCCTTGATAGGAGTATTCCTATTGGGAGGAATTATTTTATCCTTCATCAAGGGGTTTGGATTTTGGTATGCCTTACCTTTTATATTAATTGGCATTGTTCTTTTGGTAGGATATGTCCTTTTTGGAACCATTCAGTCTGCTGCACAATTCATGCAGAACAATGACTTCGATGCTACTGAAAAGAGACTTGACCTTACCCTATTTCCCAAGTTTCTCTATTCTACTAACAGGGCTTATTTTTACATGATCAAAGGTTCTATTGCATTAAACAGAAGAGATACTGCTGAAGGGGAAAAATATTTAAGAATGGCTCAGGAAATCAATATCCCTACGGATAATGAAAAGGCCATGCTTGAACTCCAGTTGGCTAATATCAGTGCCTCTAAAGGGAAATGGAAGCAAGCACAAAATCATTTCAAAACAGCTAAGAGTTTGAATGTGACTGAAGATGTAATCAAAGAGCAGCTCAAGCAATTTGAAAAGGCACTTCAAAATAGAGGCCAAATGAAAGCTTCATATATGGGCGGTAAAAAAGGGGGTTTCCAGCCTGGTGGAAAAAGGAAAAGGCCTAAAATGAGATAATCAATAAGAAAAGTTGACTTTTCTTATTGGTCTAAGGTCTAAAAAAAGAATTAAATTTATTTTAGACCTTAGACATTCGACCTTAGATCGTAAAAAAAAACAGTTGATTTTAGATAAGTATTTTTTTATTGTTTCGGCTTATAAGAATAATATTTTTTCAATTTAAAAGGAGAGCAGCCCATCTTCCAGGCCATTACGATTAGACAATCAATGAATAACTGCTTATACTTTCCTTGAGTTTCGAACCTTCGAGCAGAACTAAGCACAGATGTATTCATCTTAATAAACGTTCCATACTTTCTTATTCTATATTGAATTTCAAGATCTTCTAATATAGGCCATTCTTTAAATCCACCTATTTGGTGGTAAAAATCTTTCCTAATGATTAAGCCTTGATCTCCATAAGTTGTTAAAGCACTATTGATTCTGGAGAACCATGACATGACCTTATAAAAAGGGTGCTCTACATCAAAAGATAAAGAAAAGGAAGCTGCTTGGATTTCCGAGTTAGCAAATACCTGATGGATATCTTTTCTAGCTGTGGAAGGTAAACTTGTGTCGGCATGAAGGAAAAAGATCAAATCTCCTTTGGCAGCTTTTGCTGCACTTATCATCTGAATACTCCGTCCTCTTTGAACGGATTGTATCAATCTGACTTGATCAAAATCAGAAACTATTGAAACAGTATCATCAATACTATTGCCATCAACCACAATTATTTCATCAGCTAAATTAAGGCTAATGAGGTGATTGAGATGTTGCTGAATCATTTCAGCTTCGTTATAAGTTGGAATTATTATGGAAAGAGAAGGCCTAGGATTTTCCATCCTTAAAAGTAAAAAAAGTGGTAAGAGCTAAATGAACAGTGCGATGATTATATTGAATAATCATCGCACCATTAGTAATTTTCTTATTTCTTATCTTCGGAAATTAAGCTCCCAACAATTTCATATTCCCCATTCTTAACACGCTTCTCAAAATCTTCACGAGGGATTGGCATTTTGCGATTTAAACTAGTAAACATAACCGTTACTGTTTGGCTTGTTTCTTTAACGACTTTAATTTTAATAGTTCTTGCTTTCATAATCCTCTTTAATTCTATAGAAAAAAATAACTAATGAAATTGATGCTTTCACATCAATCTTATTAATTTTTGATTGTTATTTAATATGAATGTATCAGCACTCAAGGTTAATTACAAAGAGCTGAAAGATAGAAAAATGAAGACTGCTCTTTGAAATTATTAGATAAAAAGGGTGAATTGGTCTTCAGTTTAGATTGTCAAGATACAAATTTTAAACGTGAACAGACCATATTGGTTTGTCTAAAAGCCAGTTGATGCTTATTTTCATACTCATCAACTGACTTATAATTGCTTAATGCTATGCTACTTTTGGTGGTTGATCTTCTACAAATTTCGCTCCATTCCATTGACCTAGCCATTCACAATCTTTTCCAAGTCGTTGATACTTTAAATAAGTATCCTTGGCGCTCTCCAGAGTCTTTCTATACATGGTTATATTGTTTGG
>JBCBCD010001086.1:0-2676 GCA_038530915.1 Bacteroidota bacterium | reverse complement strand
TTTTACTGACACTGGGACTGACCGGGTCAGTAAAATCATTAGGGCAAAAAAGAAAGCCAATTCTGTAAAAGCCAATGGATTTTTTAACCCTATGTATACTTATTACAGAAAAGGATATGGAACCTTAGCTTACAGAGATGCATGGAATCTTTTCGACCAGATATTAATTTCAGAAAAGTTGGCCAAGAATATTACAGATGGCTACTATTTCTACAAAGCCGAAATTTTTAACCCCAATTATTTGGTTCAAAAACAAGGTCGTTTTAAAGGTTATCCCTTTCGGACATTTTCTTTCGGACAATACCTGGGTGGATACAGTGATCATTTTCCCGTTTGTGTATATTTGATCAAAAAGAATTAAGAATGCCTTTTAATAAAGAGCCACTTGAACTCAATGCTGACTTTGAATACGCTTTAAATGCATTAGAAAAAGAAAATAAAAACCTTTTCATTACAGGAAGAGCTGGAACGGGGAAATCTACCCTACTCCAGCTCTTTCGCAATACTACTCGTAAAAAGGTAGTCGTATTGGCTCCTACAGGTATTGCCGCTTTGAATGTAAAGGGCCAAACCATACATTCTTTCTTTGGTTTTCCACCAAAACCCATTACTAAAAAAGATATTAAAAAAAGGAGATTCCGAAGGTTGTATACCCAAATGGATACTTTAATCATAGATGAAATATCCATGGTAAGGGCCGATATGCTCGATAATATTGATTACTTTCTGAGAATTAACAGAGAAGATCCTTATCCTTTTGGTGGTGTACAGGTCATATTTGTGGGCGACCTTTTCCAACTCCCACCTGTAGTCGCCTCAGAAGCAGAATCTATGCTTTTCCAGATGTTGTATGAATCGCCTTATTTCTTCTCTGCTGAGGTTTTTCAGGAAGGTTTTGAGCTGGAAATTCTGGAATTGGGTAAAGTATACCGTCAAAACAATAGGCATTTCCTTCAATTGCTGGAGCAGGTCAGGCTCAATACGGTGGATTATGACTCGCTGGAAGACTTGAATGCGCGTCATTTGCCCAACTTTGAGGCACAAGACTATTTCATCACTCTTACAGCAAGAAATGCAACAGCCAACAGGATCAATGAATCTCAACTCAATCAGATTCAATTTCCTCAACAAGTATATACTGCCAAAATTACAGGCACCTTTAAAGCCAATGTCTACCCTACTGAAGCTGTATTAAAACTGAAACTCTCTTCTCAGGTCATGTTTGTAAAAAATGATCCTGACAAACGCTTTGTCAATGGTACCATTGGTAAAATTGTCGACTTCAAAAATGAGATTGTGGTTGTTCAAGTTGAAGATCAACAAGGTCAGTTGCAAAATATTGAAGTAGGTCAGATGGATTGGGAAGTCCTCAAATACAAGGCCAACCCAAGCAATCCCAATAAAATAGAAACAGAAACGCTGGGTACCTTCACACAATATCCCCTAAAATTGGCCTGGGCCATCACCATCCACAAAGCCCAGGGAAAAACCTTCGATAAAATCATCATCGATTTAGGCTCCGGAGCATTCGAGCATGGCCAAACATATGTGGCTTTGAGCCGCTGCAGGACGTTGGAAGGCATTGTGCTAAAGAAGAGATTGAGTGCACGAGATATTAAAGTGGACGAAAGGATCATTGATTTCTACAATGCGAATCGGTAGTTTTTGCTCTTTGGATAATAAGGTAGTACAGAATTTATTTAGCTATAAAAACTAAAAACAGCCAACCAACAACGAATAGAAATTTAAATTCTCTTGTAAATGTGATTACATTTTATTATTTTGTAAAGACATAAAATTACACAATTATTGATCAAATGGCATTATTCAACGGCCTTACGTATTTAAAACCAAAAGCAAACAAAAATGTCTAGCAAAATTAGTAGAAGAAACCGTCAAGCTAAAGCGGCTTTAAAGCAAAAAAAAGAAGAACGAAAAGTATTCACGATCATAGCAATAACTACAGCAGTATTAATTGTGATGCTTTTTATAGGTTATTCATTTAGCTAATCAATAATTTATCAGCTGCCAAAATGTGCAACTGTAAAATGCCTACCCTAAAAAATCAGTCATTATATTATCTGAGACTGATTCAGTGAGGTGGTGACTAACTCAAACCAGTCATCACCTTGCTTTGTCCAGGTAGTTACCTTCCAAAATTATACTTCTTACTTCTCTAAACATGCTATTCTTCTGTAAAGGTGTCTTTTCCAAAAAACTGTAGCCATTTTTTAGGAAAAGACATTGGTTATGGAGTTATGAAAAGAGCTCGTTTCCAGCAATGGAAACGAGCTCTTTTGCGTTGTGGTGGAATTTAATCCAGTCACTATTCAGTTGGTGGAATAAATTCCACCTCAATCTATTCGATTACGATCATCTTCTTGGTAACCGCTTGATCTGCTGTTTCTACGGTGTAGTAAATTACACCTACCGCCAAATCTTCAGCTTTCACCTCTACTGTACTTCTTCCTGCTCCAAATGCACCATTCACTACTTTCAATACTTTACCGGTTACATCATTGAAGGTGATCGTCACATCTGATGCTTGTGGTAAAGTGAAGGAAATCTGTGATGTTGCATTGAATGGGTTCGGTACGTTTTGGTAGACTTCAAATACTGATGCTTGTTCTGTTAAACCGAAGTTTAAGGCTACATCCAACTGCTCGTTGTTGGCTC
>JBCBCD010001085.1:0-2677 GCA_038530915.1 Bacteroidota bacterium | reverse complement strand
GCCAATCATAGCACAGCGAACTCTATCATTAGCACCCAGGATGCGCTTATAGCTCCGGGCTGTAAGAGGAAGTCCCGAGAAGGTAACAGCAGCAGCACCTGCTGCTGTGGTTTGAATGAATTTACGTCGTTTCATCTTTTTAGTTTTTAGATACGTTTCTTTCCTTTGAAAGAACAAATATTACGTTGTTAAGCAGATAAGTAATTCACTCACTAAGTGTGCATTACTTTTTATAAAGCTCCCATTTGTCTGTTCTAAATGGCGAAGCCGGTAACCCTTCTTTATTGTAGAGATTGGCATCTTCCGGATTATTTGCCCAGGCATAGCGCACAGCTATAGGCTTATCTACTTGTTCTGACGAAACTACTACTTGCCTACCCTGAATACGTGCTTTTGCCCAATGGAACACCTGATCTTCCCCAGCAATTTGAAATCCTCTCAAGTAACCATATTTATCTTTGGAAATCAGTCCTGATCCTATATGCTCGAAGTTGAGCCAAATTTCATTTCTTGACTTTATTAGGGATTTGAACAAAGGACCAGAATACACGACCTCTTTTCCATAGGTTTGGGCATCCGCAATTAATCCCAGTCGTTTTCCTACTGTTTGTTTATCACGCGGATGAATGTCATTGGCATCTCCGACATCGATAATGACCGCCATACCTGTATTTTGTAGTTCTAATATGTTGGTTTGAGACTCTCTTACATAAGCCCAGCTTTGTTCACATGGCATATCACAGCTTGGTTTTCTACGACTGTAGTTGGCCAATTGGACATAATAAAAGTCAAAGTCGTAGCCCCACCTTTCCCGCCAATCTTTGATCATATTTGAAAAAACATATTGGTATCGAATAGATTCTTCAAAATTGTTGGCATTGGATTCTCCCTGGTACCAAATAGCCCCTTTGACAGCCATTGGAATCAAAGGGTGAATCATGCCGTTGTATAAGGATGAAGGAAAATTATCGGGTCTGTATTTTGTTAATTCAGGAATAGTGGAGGTAATTGGCGACACTAGCTTAGTACTGACCTTATACTTCCACAATCCGGCCAAAGGAATATCATATTTGGTATCATTCCATCTTGCAGGTGAAAAAGCCATTCTATCTTTAGCAACCTCTACCAAACCTCCTTTACCCGAGTAGTTGAATAGTTTTATAGTAATTACATTGGTACCTTCTGCTTTGAAGACGTCTTGTGGAATAGGATGCGAACGCCAGATCTTTGGATTGTTATTTTCTACTACCTTAATGCCATTGATATAAATGGTTTCCAGCTGTTGAATTACTCCTAAACGCAAGAAGAGATCTTTCCCAACATGCTCTGGAGAAAGGGAGAATTCCTTTTTGAGCCAAACTACTCCGTCAAAATCCTCCATGCCGGGCTGATCTTCTATGGCAGAAGGAATAGGTATGTTTTTCCAGTCAGAGAAGTTGTATTCGTTTGAGAACCACTTTTGCTGATCACCTCTATCATTTTTAGGGTAGTTGGCATCTATCCAATTTACTATTGCTTTTTCTTCCTGTTCAATACTTTCTTTTAATGATAACTTTCTAGCTTTCATTTTTTTGATCGGCTCAGTAGTATATTCAAATGGCTTTAGCTTTTCTGCACTTGTCCAGGTTTCAGCACGTGTACCTCCCCAGTTGGTGCTGATTAAACCAATGGGAACCTTGTGGTTTTCATGGATGTGTCGACCAAAGAAGTAGCCTACAGCAGAAAAGTTGTTGATGTTATTGCCTTCAGCACGTACCCATTTGGTAGTCAAAATATCTTCAGCTGGTTTGAATGCGATCTTATTAGGAACCTGTAATAACCTGATGTTTGGATACTTTGCATTTTTAACTTCCTCAGCAAAATTATTGCTGCTGGCAATTGGCCATTCCATATTGGATTGCCCACTACAAATCCACACATCGCCGATCAGTATGTTCTTAATTATGATTTCATTTTGACCCTTTATTTTCATTTCCAAAGGCTGAGAAGAAGCTTTCATTGCATCCAGTTCAATGTACCACTTGCCGTTCTTATCTGCTTTGGTCTTTATCGTTTGACCATTGAACGCAATGGTAACTTTTTCGCCTTGCTCCGCCCAGCCCCAAACCGGAACTTTCTGGTCGCGTTGCAGAATCATATTGTCACTAAAAAACTGTGGTAGGCTGACTTCTGCATTTACTTGAAATGCAATTAAAAAGAAGACTAATATTGTTATTTTAATTTTCATTTTTTGCGTTTTAATCGGTTAAACTGACTTGTTGAATACTACCATCTTCATCATACTGTAGTTCCTGAAAGCAAATCGATCTGCGGTAAGGATGTGGACTACCTTCATGACCCCAACCAAACTTGCGTTCTTCTTCCGGATGATTCATGAAATACAGCTCTGAATTATGGTAAAATAAGTACCATTTTCCTTTGTATTCGACTATGGAATGGTGGTTGGTACCACTGCTTACTTTTGGTAGAATGGTTCCCATAAATTCATAAGGGCCAAGGATATTGTCAGCCATAGCGTATTGAATTTCTCCTTTTCCGGAATAAGAGAGATAGTATTTGCCATTGTATTTGTGCATCCAAATGGCTTCAAAGAAGTTTTTCGTTTGCTCTTTATCTAGTATGTTTACTTCTCATCATATGAAATCATGTCCTCATTGAGTTTGATTACATTGACTTC
>JBCBCD010001084.1:0-2678 GCA_038530915.1 Bacteroidota bacterium | reverse complement strand
ATTTCAATTACAAAATCACTCATTCATTGGTCTTTTAACATAGCCCCTCTACGATAAGAGGCATTCTGCTTGTAAGTGGAAGGTATAGATAGATAGGTGGTAACTAGTTAATCTACTGTTTCAATATTTTTTCCAAAGGTTATTAAATTTCCATCTGGATCTTTTATTTCAAAATCTCTCATCCGATAAGCTCGGTCATCAATATCTATATGTATGTCAATCCCATTGGCTTTGCAGCTTTCATACATTTTATCTACATCATGTACAAAAATATAAAGTATACTCACTTTATTATTGTCTTTATGTTCAGGAGCTAATAAGGAGAGATGAATAGCAGCATTTTCACCTGCAGAAAGAACAGCATAGCTTACCGGTTCTTCCCAAAGAAATTCATTTTTAAACCCTAGTTTGTTGTAGAAAGCTAAAGACAGGGCCATATCACGGACAGGCAGGATTGGGCTAAGGTGTGAAATGTTTTGCATCTTTGGTTGTTTTGGGTGCATTGTTCTATTCTACAATATCAGAAGTATTACAAGCATATCCAAACTCAAACTTAAAACCTTCACTATTTTAACTACTTAAGAAAGTTCCAAGCATGCATTTTCAACCAACCTCCGACCACTCTCGGCATCGTGAGAAGGCAAATAAATCAAGTCAACTTCCCGGGCCAATTTTTTAATGTTCTTTAAAGTTTGACGAGAACGTTTAAGGTCAATATTAATCCCACCGATTTTGCCTTTCAGTAATTGATCTTGATCAAATGTGGTGTCTCCTGCCAGTAAGACATATCCATTTCCTGTGCTAACCAATACGGATTGATGACCATGCGTATGACCGGGAGTAGCTAAGATCGTAATGTCATCGGTGAGAGAAAATCCCCATTCAAAAGGAAAATCGACCTGTTCTTCATAAAGTTCTATCGGTTTAAACCAGTTGGGAATGGCAGAAAAAGGAACACCAAAAGGTCTTTGCATTTCCAATTGAGAAACTAAAAACTCAGCCTTTGGGAAAAATTGAATCCCATCTACATGATCCAAATGCAGATGAGTCATAATCACTGCATCAATATCATCAGGATGCTTATTGATTTGCTTTAATTGTTCAGCTAACTCTTGGCTTTTTTCAATTTGAATTTTTAAAATTCTTCTATTCACAAAAGCATCCGCTCCTGCTAAATGACTCGAATCATAAAAAGAAGTACTTTCTCCTGTATCTACTAAAATATTTCCCTTTGCACTCTCTATCAACCAACACCAAATGGGCATTGGATCGACCCATCTTCCACTAGCAAGGATCACTGGCATCCTTAATGATCCCAATCCTGAATACTGATAATGCGCCTTCTTTACCGCAACAGTTCCTGTTTGAAATCCATGAATAGTTATGCCATTGGGAAAAGATTTGGAGACCATAAGTCCTTTATTTGATACTCAATAAACAACAAATCAAAGAAAATTTGGATCATTTTACAATCAGCTATTGACTCATTACGCCACATAACGTATATTTGCGTTAAATAACGCGAAAATGAAAGAACTAACAAAAGCTCAAGAAGAAATCATGCAATACATCTGGGATCTAGGCAGATGTACCGTGGGAGATATTAGAGAAGAAATAGAAAAAAGAAAAGGAAAGAAACCTCCACATAGCACAGTTTCTGCCGTTGTACTTACCCTCGACAAACTAGGATTCTTGAAACATGAAGCCTATGGCCGAACTTTTGTATATGAGCCTGTTATAACAAAAGATGAATATGGCGATAAAACCCTTCAGAAAGTCATAACCAAATATTTTGGCAATTCTGCAAAGAGCATGATGGCTCATCTGATTAAAAAAGAAGACCTCAGCCTGGATGAAATTGATGAATTAATGAAAAAAATTGAGAAGAAATGATACAGACCGCTTTTGAATTTATCATTAGGCTTTCTACCATTTGGTTGGTTCTTTTCATCTTTTACAAATGGGCCTTTCAAAACAGTAGCAACTGGAAATTGAAAAGAACATTCCTGCTAAGTGCTTATCTATTGGGGTGGATACTTCCTTTACTGCCTTCTTTAGTTGAATCATCAATAGTAGTCGAATTAAACTATCCTATGCTTCCAGTTACTACTTCAGAAGTTGTGATTGAAGCCAATGAAGCTGCTCCAATTTCTACTATTTCTATCTGGGAGATACTGGCCTGTATTTACTTACTTGGAGTAATTTATCAAGCCTTTAGTTTTGGATTACAATATATGAAGCTCCTTTTTTGGAAAACTACAGGCCAGAAATCTACCTATAAATCTCATGTTATCATTAGAAATCAAGCGATCCAGAATCCATTTGCCAGTTTAGGAGTCATTTTTTTGCCTATAGAAAAACAAGATTCCTATATCGAATCCATGATTTGTGCGCATGAATCGGCTCACCTCGATTTATACCACAACTCTGAGAGGATCCCATTGATTATAGGACAGATCCTACTTTGGTTTCACCCATTGCAATGGCTATACATCAATCAACAATCTGAAGTGCAAGAGTTTGAGGCAGATGATTGTGTGTTACAAGAATACTCATTGGCTCAATATGGCAAATTATTGATACAGACATCGATGTTAACTCAAATAAAGTGGCGCCCTGGTTTTTATTCATCACCTTTAAAAAAACGCATCAATATGATGACAAAACGTAAAATTCGT
>JBCBCD010001083.1:0-2683 GCA_038530915.1 Bacteroidota bacterium | reverse complement strand
ATATGTAGTGGCTATCTCAGGATGTTTAGTATGTGTTCGTTTTAACCAAAAAAGCGGAACTTTTTTGGTTAAAACGAACACATACGATATAAAATTGACTATGAAACCATATGGGAAGATTACTTCTTGTGTTATTAAACAGCTTTTATTTTTTCCAACAACCATCCCTTTTGAGCGATTCCTGAGCTCTCCACAATCTCCTTTTTCAGTTTGTTGATCTTTTCCTTGTCTTTTGGATCTTGACGAGAAAGCTTTTTTACATATTTCAAAAAGCTTAAATACTGCATTCTGGTTTCTTTGGAAATAATCTTGGATCTTCTGATGTAAGTTCTAAAACTTTCGATAAGAGAATCTAAAGGAAGGATCTCATCAAGCTCATAGTATGTTTTTAAAAGGATTTGTTTACTGCCCAATGTATAAACGTGACTACTGTATGGAATTTCGACATTGTTGTTGTACGCAACTTCTCGCAATTGCTCAATAACCTGATCGTATTTTTTTTGATGAAAATACAATTTAGCCAGGTTGTAAGTCATGGCAATTTGTTGATTTTCTTCAGATAATTTTTTAGCGTATTCTTGTATGAACGATTCTACCCATTGATATTCTCCTATTCTAAGACCTACTGTAATAATGTTTTTGAAATCTTGAGAGGCGATGGTTTCATTGACTACCATTAATTCATGCTCTAGCATGAATCGATAGTTTTGAAAAAGCTCTTTAAAAAAACGAGAATCACCAGCATTAATCTTAGCTGTGATACAGTAATTGTTTAAATAAATAAAAAGTGTTTTTAACTCCTTCTGAGAAAAGTGAGCATGCTCTTTTTCCAGGAGTGCTCTTAGGGTGTGAAAATGAACTTCAGATTCTAAATCAGTCAACATTAAAGCCACATTATAATAAGCTTGTATAAGCAAGTGCTCTAATAATGAAGATTGACCGATATGAGCTAGTATATCAACGGTATTTTGTAAGGATACTTTTGAAGAAACAAATTGCTGATAACTCAGGTAATCACAAAAATGCCTGAGCTTTTGGATCCAATAAAATACTTCTAAGTTATAATCTGCCTTTTCGAGGTGACTCATCTGTTCGAGGGGTACAGAATCGCGCTCTGCATGAGCATATTGTAAAGATTCAAATTGGTAATTCAGGAGGTAGTAATCGGCATTCTTTGTAGTAAGATTACTATTGAGGCTTTCAAATGATCTTAACATGCCTCTATAGTGTTTATCCAATCTTCGTTCACTCATTATTTTCATTAGACTGAGTGTGTTTTCCATCTCATCATGTTCTTGATATTCAAACCTCAAAAAAAGAAATCCGGCTTTTGTCAAGTCAGAACAAAGTCGTCTAATTTTCAAATCGTTGTAAACATCATTAGGAAATAAAATTGCCCAAACATATTGCTTACTTAGCTGTTTTATGAGCAAATCCTCAATTCTTTCTTTTTTAGTCAGATGCGGAGATATGATTTTATAAAGTGTTTTTAGGTCCTGATTATCATTGTGATAACTGGAATTAAGAAACAGCTTAAACTTATCCTGCTCGTGAGAAGAGAAAGTATTTAATAATTGTATGAGTTTTTTACTTGGCATCTATCATTCATTACAAATTGGCTTTAAAGATCTCATACAAAATTGAAAATCAAAAGAAAAAGTTGGTAAGGGTAAAAAAATTAAAGTACAAAATTGAAAATTTGTCTTTTTAAAATTCCCTTGACATTTGCAAATTAGAGAAGTAACTAGATATCCTCTGCCTGATCAAGAAATTAAATTTAAATCACCAAAAAATTGAACAATGAAACAATCTAAGATATACTCGGTTCTCAAGTCATTAGCCTTGCTAATCGTTTTCTCTTCTGTTTCACAATCCATTTTTGGTCAATGCGATCAATTGGTCGCTGATTTTAATTTTGCTTTCATAGATGAAGAAACGGTATTATTAATCAATGCATCTGATCAAGCCGATAGTATTCAATGGGAACTAGAAGGAGCAACAGTTACCGATGACTTTCATCAAACGCTCATCGCTTCTTACTTTCAGGATACGCTCAAAGTTTGTATTACTGCTTTTTTATTAGATGGCTGTGCAAAAACGGTTTGTAAGGATATTTACGTAGGACATGCAGCCGAGCTATGCATGAATACGG
Organism: Bacteroidota bacterium; assembly: GCA_038530915.1. Taxonomy (GTDB): domain Bacteria; phylum Bacteroidota; class Bacteroidia; order Chitinophagales; family Saprospiraceae; genus JANQPA01. The sequence goes on along the minus strand of JBCBCD010001083.1, from coordinate 531 downwards.
ATTGTATATGGCCAGGAGATGCGAATGGTGATGGTGCAGCAAATAATTACGATTTATTAAATATTGGTATTGGTTATGGTAGTTTAGGTATAGCCAGAACCCTTTTTCCTGTGCCACATGATCCTATATTCTGGGCACCTTCTCATGGAGAAGATTGGAATCAACACATTGGTCCGGTTAATTACAAACATTTGGATGCCAATGGTGATGGTCATATCAATAAGTATGACATTTCGGCGATATACAAAAATTATACGCCTAAAACAGAGTTTACTACTCCTTCCAATAATAATGAAGTTCCGATCAGGTTGGAATTAAATCCTTTCATAGAAATGGTAGATTCAGAAGCCAGAACGGTTTTTACGCTGAATGTTTTTGTGGGTAATCGTTCTAATGAGGTAATTGATCTACACGGTATGGCCTTAAGATTGTCTTTTCTCGACACTGAATTACTTGATGAAGTAAGTTATATACCTGCAACGGATAATAATTTATTAGGAGGACAGACCATTTCCTTGTCTCAAGAAGTAG
>JBCBCD010001082.1:0-2684 GCA_038530915.1 Bacteroidota bacterium | reverse complement strand
CGAAGCCAAAAAAGTCAAGGCTGTATTTGTTTTGTCTAAAAATGGACTTTGCTTTACGCTCGCATTTAGAGCCGCTCCTTTGTCGCTCGCTAAATGCTCTTTAGGCCCTCCCTCAAGCCCATTTTTTTAACGCCAAAACAAATAATGCCAATTGCTAAATACTGATTATCAGTTAATTAATAGTTTGGGCACGCTCCGATCTTTTCTGTAAAATTCGGGATAACTCATGTTTGCACTTTTAAGCTTATAGAATAGTAGCATGTACACTATCCAATACAGCTCTTACCTCTTTAGGTGTTGGAGCTTGAGCATATACCCTTAATACAGGTTCTGTACCGGATGGACGTATTAGTACCCAAATATTATCGCCAATGAAAAACTTGAATCCATCTATGGTTTCAATGCGATCAATTTGATAATCACCAAACGCTTTGAATGGATCATTTTTAGCTTGATCTATTACCGCTAATTTCTTCTCATTTGTCAAATGCAAATCATCTCTATCGAAAGAGAAACTACCAACCACATCGTATACTTCCTGGATCAATTCGTTCAAAGATTTTCCTGTTTTTGACATGAATTCAAGGATCATCATACCAATCCAAATACCATCGCGCTCAGGAATGTGTCCTTTTACTGCCAAGCCACCTGATTCTTCTCCACCAACGATAACATCTTCCTCAGCCATGATCTCAGCGATATACTTGAAGCCTATTTTCGTTACTTCTGTTTCTAAACCATAGTGGTTAGCTAGCTTTTTAAGTTTGTCTGTTACTGAGAAGGTAAATACCACCTTGCCACTTTCACCTTTGTATTTCTTCAAATAATGAAGCAACAACATCAAGATATGGTGAGAATCTACAAACTTACCATTCTCATCATATAAGCCAATTCTATCAGCGTCACCATCATTAGCAATACCCAGCTGAATTTCTGGTGAGTTTTTGATCAATTCGGACAATTCTCCCAGATTTCTATGGATGGGTTCGGGAGCCTGCCCCATAAAAGAAGGATTGTTTTCAGCATGTAAATGCACTGCATCAGGTAAAATCTTTTTCATAGCATCCTGACCAGCACCATACATCGCATCATAAGCCACTTTAATATTAGCTTGCTTAATAGCATCTAAATCAAAGCTAGCCGCCAGGTGATCCAGGTACATTTTCTCCAGATCAACATATTCAAGCAAACCTTGTGCTTCCATATCAGTCAAAGACATGGGTTCAGTATCACAATGATTAGGAATAAGCGCTTCAACCTCAGCCACTTGAGCAGGTACCATAGGTCCTCCAAGGCTTGATTTAAGTTTGAAGCCACTATAAGAAGGTGGGTTGTGACTTGCCGTAATTACAATACCTACATCAGAGCCAGTTTTAACCACACCAAATGAAACCATAGGTGTTGATACAAATTCTTTAGCATAAAGAACTTTGATACCATGAGCACCAAAAATACCAGCAGAAGTTGATGCGAATAAAGAACCCGCAAAACGGGTATCAAAACCAATAACACATTGCTTCTCATTTCTTTGCTTAAGCCACAGAGCTGTTGCTTCAGCCACTCTTTTTACATTGTCAACGGTATATTCTTTAGCAATAATTGCTCTCCAACCGTCTGTACCGAACTTGATCTTACTCATTTGTTTGATCGTTTTTTAAGAAGTTGATTTTAATAACTTATTTAATCACCTTCTTAGGTGAGAAATTTTACCTGATAATAATACAAAAATATACGACAGCCAAAGTAGAAATATCCTTACATTTATGAGTAGTCATTCAGTTGAAGAAATTATTAATTGTGAAAGATACCTATCGTCATAAAGGCTTGAGGAAAAAACTAGTGGAAGAACTAGAACAAAAGGGAATTGAAGATAAAAAAGTGCTTAAAGCGATCGAAATATTACCAAGACACTATTTTTTAGATATTGCTTTTGAAGAATGGGCTTATACAGATAAAGCGTTTCCAATAGGTAATGAGCAAACTATTTCTCAACCCTATACGGTTGCTTTTCAAACCATTTTATTGAATCCACAAAGACGAGAGAAAATATTGGAGATAGGTACCGGTTCGGGCTATCAAGCAGCCATATTGGCGCTTTTGGGGGCAAGAGTTTATACTGTGGAGCGACAAGAAATGCTTTACAAAAAAACGAAAGCATTGCTATCAAAACTAGAGGTAGGAAACATAAGGCAATTTTTTCGAGACGGCTACAAGGGGCTCCCTGAATATGCACCCTTCGATAAAATCATTGTTACCGCTGGTGCTGCAGAGGTTCCTGAAGCACTGCTTAAACAACTAAAAGTCGGTGGAACTTTGGTTATTCCTGTTGGGAAGGCTCAACAAACGATGCTAAAGATTAGTAGAAAAAGCGAGGCAGAGTTTGTGACGGAAGAAAAAGGAGGATTTAAGTTTGTACCTTTTTTAAAAGGCATAAAGAAGATAAAATAATCTTATAAATATGAGTTATCCCGAATTTTGTAATAAGTTCCATTAGTCTAAGGTCGAATCGTCCTATGGACTGTCTAATTGAATTTCCTGCGGAAAATCTGTCGAAGATTGAGTATTGGTTACTGCTACTACGCAGCTAAAAACACTGTGAAATAAATTATTTAAGCTTATGAAGCCAACTTAAGTGGTTGGATAAAAATAAATAGTGTTTTTGATCGATCAGATTTTTGGAGCTG
>JBCBCD010001081.1:0-2688 GCA_038530915.1 Bacteroidota bacterium | reverse complement strand
ATACACAATAAATCATTATTGCATAAATATAGTTCCATGGAGCATAATGTCCTTCATCTTTATCTAACCAGCCCGCAACCAGCGCCAATATTGGTATTCCAATAAAATAAGCCAACAATAGCTCAGGGCGTTCGGACAAATAATCGAAAAACTCTTGCAGTGTCATTTATATATCAAAGAATCTTTATCCTCTAGACGTAAGTTGTAATAAAAAGGTTCATGAAGCAAGCAAAAAATGTGTCCACTCTACCAAACTTGTCTGATTTTCGACAAGCGCTTCATTTACAGCATAAATGTACCAAATTTCTTTTGGTTAGCAGCGCTGAGAAGTCGGTATTTTCAATATAATTATCGGTAATTAACGTTTGTGATAAACTGAAGTTGTTTAAAGTCATCTCACCTATTTGCGCATAAAACATTGCAATTCTTGAACATCAGCTATTTTTCGTCTAATAGCTATGGCTATTAAACTCAAAATGAGCTTTGCCAGTAGTAGCAAGCCTTTATGCTCACTAACGGCAGATAACTTTGCACAACTTCATAAAATAAAAAAAGGGGCCAGCGGCCCCTTTTTTTATTTTATTTATACATCTAGTAACATGGCTACTGGATCTTCCAATAGTTCTTTAACTTTCACAAGGAAAGTCACAGATGTACTTCCATCAATTACACGGTGATCATAAGATAAAGCCAAATACATCATAGGACGCACCTCTACTTTTCCATCAATTACCATAGCACGTTGTTTGATGCCATGCATACCTAAAATAGCAGATTGTGGTTCGTTGATGATAGGCGTACTCAATAGTGAGCCAAATACTCCTCCATTTGTAATGGTGAAGGTACCACCAGACATTTCATCCAAAGTCAAGCTGCCATTTCTGGCCTTTCCAGCTAATTCTTTGATCTTATATTCAACCTGAGCAAAATTCAAAGATTCCACATTATGTACCGGAGGAACAACCAAGCCTGTTGGAGTAGAAATGGCTATTGAGATATCCGCATAATTGTGATAAACCAATTCATTGTCATCCAAACGAGCATTTACGTCAGGCATTTCCATCAATACTTTAGCACAAGCTTTAGCAAATAAAGACATAAAGCCCAGCTTAATACCATACTTCTCGACAAAGCGTTCTTGGTATTTTTTACGCATAGCCATCAACTCTTTCAAGTCTACTTCATTGAAAGTAGTCAACATGGCCGTCTCATTTTTAGCACTTACCAAACGCTTGGCAATTGTGCGGCGCATACGAGACATTTTCTTGCGCGATTCTTCCCGACTGAATGAACCCGCTAGCTCCATTGATATAGCAGGAGCTTTTGGTGCCTCTTTAGGTGCTGCTGGTGGAGGTGGAGGAGTAGGTGCAGTTTTCACCTGATTCTGAACTGCCTTTTGTGCATCTTCTTTTGTGATGCGTCCATCACGACCTGTACCTTGTACATTAGCCGCAGCAATATCATTTTCTTTTAACAACTTAGCCGCAGCCGGAGAAGGATGACCACTCGCATAAGTTTCTTTATTTTCTGTTGTTGTAGCAGGTGCTTCTTCTTTTGCTGCCACAGGAGCATCTGCCTTAGGGGTATCTGCACCGTTACTTTTTGCAACACTAGTATCTATTTTAGCAACTAGTGCACCTATTTCCAAATCATCGTCTTCCGCTGCAACATAAATCAACTTCCCTGCTGCTTCTGCAGGAAACTCTAAAGTTGCTTTGTCAGATTCAAATTCACAAATGGGTTCGTCTAGTTCTACATATTCCCCATTTTCCTTTAACCATTGAGATAAAGTGACTTCAGTAACTGATTCCCCTATAGTGGGTACTCTCATTTCTACAATACTCATATGTGGGCGTAATAAAGGTTGAATAATTGGTTTTTCCGTTTATTATATAGCAGCTTTTCTACTGCTTTTTCTTTTCAAAGCTAAAGTAAGGAAATTAAAACACATATACATAGCTATATATGAACTATATCCTTTGCCCTTGCCTCTTTTTACAACACTACATGATATCTAAGGGTTTGAATTATTTCAAATAAGGATACTTACTAATCAAAGCCGTTCCACCATCACCCTCACTGGCAATAAATAAAGAGCCATCTCGATCAAAACAAATGCCTTCCGGCTGTGGCTGCAGGCTTTTTTTCATCCTTTCTATTCTAACAATTTCTCCATCCGGACTCAATATGACCAACAAGCGTCCTGCAGTAGACAAGATGAACAATTCTTCTGTCATCGGATGAATGGCAACTCCTGAAGGAGTAAACGTAAACTTAGACTCATTGGGTGCAAAAAACTCTGCAATCTTTTCTAGCTTTTTAATAGCCGGTTTGGTTCCCAAATAATCTTGTACATCTTCAAGGCTGATTAGAAAAAGGGGTTTGACACTTAACTTGTAGTGAGTTAAACTAAAACCATAAATCGCTTTTTTACGCTTGTACTCCGATCCTTCTCCCGCTTTGGCTTTACAAGCCAGTAAAAGTTGATTGTTCTTTTTATCATAAGCAAGTCCCTCTACATCGTAATCCGAATTCAGTTCAGTATTGAATTTTTCTACCTCCTGATTGGGCTTGCCAGCTTTACAAATTTTATAAATCGTACCACTACTTTTCACTACAAAAATATCATCGCCTACACTTTCCACTCCTTCATAATCCCCATCCTTCCAAAATGGCACCTCCTCAACA
>JBCBCD010001080.1:0-2690 GCA_038530915.1 Bacteroidota bacterium | reverse complement strand
AAAATTAACGCCGAAATCTTAGAAGTCGAGTTTCCATTTTTTGAGCCATTGTTTTAGGTTCATACCAGATATTTTACAATAAAATATTATTCTAATTTAGTCATAAAATTTTCTAAATACTCATAGAAAGGAATATATATTATATTAGATAAATTAAATTTATATTTTTTTGGTAACTCAAACTCTTCCATTTTAATTATCCTTAATTCTTTACCTTCTTCAAGAGCAAATTTAATTTCTTTTTCTACCCATTTACTCGATAAAGCAGATTTAGAAAGAATTAGTACAAAGATATCTGAAACTTCAATGTACTTAGGTATTTCACTATCTAGATTAGCACCAACTTTAAAACTATCTTTATCTATAATAACTTTCCCGATACAACCTTCCTCTAATTGCTTTTTAATAAAAAAGGCAAACTCTTTATTAGTTTTTGAATATGAAATGAAATATGTTTTCTTATTTTTCTTTATTTCATTACATATTTCATTTATTTTATCTAACCAATCTTCAGTCAAATATTTCTTCTTAATAAACAAATCTTCTACGTTATAACCTCTTTTACTCAATACTCTTTCAGTTGTTTCTCTCGAATCATCATTAGTAACTACTATTATTTTACTTTTTTTATACTTTCTTTGAATATGCTCTATAAGTATAAATCCGTCCTTCTCTGATTCAATATTTAAATCAACTAAAAATAGATCCCATCCTTCAACCAATACATTATAAGTGTCATCTAAATTTGTAACAATTTTAACATCATGCTTTTTGCTAATTTCTTCCTTTAGTGTTACGTAAAACTGAGGATTATCATCTATAATTAAAACCTTTAATCTTTCTTCATTTTTCATCATTCTGGAGTTTATATTTCTGAGATATAGTTGGAAATTTATTGAACAACCCTGGATAGGCTTTATAATATTTTTCGATTTTATATTTTAACTTATCAAGGTTTAAATTCAGTGCTTTTGCAGCCTCACCTTTATTTTTATTATTGGCTAATGCTTGTTCTATTTCTGTAAGATCAATAACCGCTTTTTGCTCCTCAGCATTAAGGGATGAAATATTATTTATAGCAACTTTGGGGTCATCTTGAAATTCAAACCGTTGAATTTCAATAGGTAATAAATCGTCCGTTATTTTCTCTTGGTCATTTACTTTGAGCTTTACTGTGCATTGTTTTAAAGTATTGACCAATTGTCTGACATTTCCCGGCCAGTTGAAATTCAATAGTTTTTGTTGAGCAGACGCTGAGAGATGTTCTTTGGTCAAATCATTTTTTTCTAAATAATGCTTTAATAAAAGACGTAAATCATCTTTTCTCTCTCTAAGAGGCGGAATATGTATGTTAAATTGATTGAGTCGATAGTACAAGTCTGATCTAAAATTATTGCCGTCTATCTCTTTAGATAAATCTCTATTGGTTGCAGTAACAATTTGGACATCCAATTGAATCTCTTGCCCACCTACTGGTGTTATTTTTTTATCCTCCAAAAAACGTAATAATTTGACTTGAATGCTGTGGTTGACTTCTCCAATTTCATCCAGGAATAAAATACCTCCTTGAGCTTCTTCAAAAGCTCCTTTATAATTGCCCTTGGCATCTGTAAATGCTCCTTTTCTATGCCCAAACAAGGTGCTTTCAATTAAAGAATCTGGTATAACAGAAAGGTTAACGGCTTTAAAAGGCTTGTCTTTCCTTATCCCAAATTGATGCAAATAACGTGCCGCTACTTCCTTCCCCACTCCTGTTTCACCTGTAATTAAAACGGTTACATCTGGAATCTCAGAAAGCTTTCTTAGCTGAGACTTTAATTTTATAATTGCTTGATTTTCACCAATAAAGGTATGTTCCTTATCCTTAGAACCTTTCTCTTCCACATCAACTGTAGATTGATCTAGGTATTGATCAAATAATACTCTCCATTCATTAATATCCAACTCATCTTTTCTAACATAGTTATCTGCCCCATTTCTCATTGCCCTAATAACAGTACTACTTTTCTGATCCTTTGTAACAACTATAATAGGTGTTTTGGGGGTCAACGATTTAAAAATTTGAATATGCTGTAAACCTTCCAAATCTTCACCTACGTCAAAAGAAAGATCTAGAAGGATGAGATCAAAATTGGAGTTTACTTTAATTGCTTTAGCTGCAACGTCCAGATTAGGTGCCGGAATTATTCTGTACCAACGTCCAAAATTCCTTTTTATTAATTCCCTGAAATCTGCATCATCTTCAACCAGCAAAATATTGGACTTTTCTTTTTCCATATGTTTGTTTCCTATAGTTTAATATTTGCTCTTTTCATTTGAATATAGTTCATGATCCTTTTACCCCATATTTCAGGATCAAAGTTTTTCTTAATCAAGTAGTCTTGTGCTCCATATTCAAGTGCCTGTTTAACACTAGTTATTTTATCTTCTTTTGTCATGGCTATTATCGGTGTATTTATGGCTATATCTCTCAAATCTCTAATTAGTGGAAGCACTCTTTTATTAAAACCCTCATTAGTAGGAAAAATTAAATCAACCAAAATCAGATCATATAGATTTGGATTATTCCTAACTTTTTCAATTGCTTCTGGTGGTGTTATTGCTCGATCAAAAGTAAGTGAGCTATCCTTTAATGCTTTTATATAGCCATTGAACCAATAATCTTCATCTTCCACTACCAACACTACCTT
>JBCBCD010001079.1:0-2694 GCA_038530915.1 Bacteroidota bacterium | reverse complement strand
AGACTCAAATTTTTTTCTCGATCAACTTGATAGAATAGATTCAAACCCAAGGAACTCCCTTTTCGAGCTACTTTGGAAAAAGTTTCGTCTTCGATATAATCCAGAGAAAGAAAAGGAAAGCCTCCAAAAGACTTACTTTTTTCGGTAGATTGTGAATGAATAAATGCAATACAAGCAAAGCAAAACAAGCAAACAAAGCCACACCTTCTCATCAAAACGGAGATTTATCTTTTAAAATAATTCTGTTTTGGTGTTTTTCAAATGTAAAGTATTCTGTATTAGGCCAATAAACTTGTCTGATGTTGCTTTTTGTCGTGCAGGTGAAAAAGATAATGATGAAATGTAAAGTATTAGGCAAGTAGTAAGCTAATCATACTCTTAATGGACTCTTCCATTTCAAGGCGCATGACTTTTTGCTTGTGCATTTTTAAATGTAATCGAATTCTATTGAGCATGAGTACATCATGTTCCTTGAGTGCAACTTTTTTGCCACTGGTATAATCGTAGATAAGGTCACACAATACTTGTAGGAGTTGTTCTTTTTTATCTTCTAAGTAGTTGGTATTCTCAAGATTATCAATAAAAATGGTAGCTGAATCCAGGTCAGTTAGAAAGATTTTATCGGAATTATGGAAATTAAATTCAGCATGTTGTCCCCACAAATCCAATAAAGATTGATCTAGCTTCCATTCCGAATAAGAAACAGAGTACACTTCATAAGAATTACATTTGGAACATGGCACCTTACAATCGACACTTACGCTTGACAATTTTCGTTTCTCTTTGAAGGTTTCTATCACATCTTCATGACCACATTTGGCACAAACTCTCCTAGTGAAATATTCCATAGGTTAGGATTTTAATTTCTTTCCAAAATGGAAGAAAACAGTGGGCTATATCTTTTTCAAAAATTATTCTATACCTTGTAGTATACCTGAAATCTTGAATATAAAATCCCACATATGAAATTTAAAAAATATTTCTTGATAAGCCTCATTTTAGCGCTCTCGATAAGTGCATTAATAGGCATACTTATTTTCATACTTGGTGATTTTAATGATTTACAAATTAGAATCTTACTAAGCACTCTTTCTGTAGGAGCATTTAGTCTGACAGGTTTTTGTTGCTCCCTTATTTACAATCGAGAGGAATTGCAACTCTTGTCCATAGTTGGGATGTTGGCTTCCAGTTTTGCATTGTTACTTTGTGTTTTTACTATTTGGGGCGAACCCAATATGGATGAGTTTTGGAAACTGCTATTCATTTCAATTACATTGGCTATTGCATTTGCACATGTATCTTTAATGCTATTGGTGCGTCCTAAAAGTGTGATCGTAAAATACCTGCTTTATGCCACCATTCTTTTTATTATTCTGGTAAGTATTTTCTTAATCTCATTAGTTGTGGTAGATGAGTTTGAAAATGAAGTGGGTTGGCGTATTTTGGGTGTATTTGGTATATTAGATGCCCTTGGAACTGTAGTAACACCTATTGTTAATGTGGTGGAAAAAAGGAAATCTGAGCCCCTATAGTCCATGGAAAGTGAAAACTACTTGAAATTATGCTTACAAAGCAATTGAATTTTACAACTTTACTTTTTTTATTATGTATAAATGGCTTTTCTCAACAAGTCATAAGATTTAATAATCCCTCATTTGAAGACATAGCAGGTCTGGATGTTTTACCCTATGGTTGGAAAGACTGTTCCTTCCCTAAGAGTAGTAATCCTGATGTCCTTCCTGATCCTAAAAATGACATCAAACCCAACATACGGCCTCATCACCAAAAAAACTTCATTGGCTTAATAGCTAGTGAGGGCGACAATTGGGATGCTATAGGGCAGGTCTTGGAAAGACCTATCCAAAAGGATAGAAAATATGTATTCACTACTTACCTAGCACTACCCGATCAGTACAATGTTTTTAGCAAATATTGGGGTCGCCCTTATGACTATGCTCAGCCCATCAAACTAAGAATATGGCTGGGTGATGATCAACTCAATCGATTAGAACTACTATTAACCTCCCGCCTAATCAATCATAAAAACTGGGTGAATTACGAATTCATTTTTACGCCAAAACAATCCGGTACAAGCATTATTATTGAAACACACTTTGATAAAAGTTCTGTCAAAGATGGCTTTTATGGTGGGTGCGTGTTGATAGACAATTGCTCAGCAATCACTGCTCTCCCACCTTATGAGACTCAACCTCCTACTCATGAATCTGCGCTTTTTTATGACCTACTGGATAACCCCAACATTTCCAATGAGACACTTAAAAGAGCATTGGATTACATCGACCTGGAAGATCCTAATCTACACTCTTCTCTCATCAAATCCATTCGATATGTAAAAGACTACGAATGGTTGTCGATCACCGGTAAACTGCACGATCACCTAAGCAGTCTATCTGATAGGGCTTTCAACAACGAAATGGATTTACTCAAGCAAATCAAGGCTAAGGAATGCATGAAAGTCATCAGAAAGTTCAAAGATGCAAAGTCAGATGTCAAGATCAATGAGTTGAAATCACAATTATTGATGGCTATACAAATTGACAGAGTTAACTTTAGGATTGATCGATATATTTTTGACAATAAACCTATTATCTCTCAGGCCATTAAGAAATATTTACAGCAAAAAAATTGAATGCAATAAATTTGGAGTAGACTCATCACCTCACGGCGTGAGGT
>JBCBCD010001078.1:0-2702 GCA_038530915.1 Bacteroidota bacterium | reverse complement strand
CCACTTCAAAAAATGTGTTGTACATCTATGATAGGACTACTAAAGATACCTTGGAAATCTTTTTAAGGGAGTCCCTTTCCTTAACATCCGTAAGTTTTGGAACAACATGCTGTTTGGAATCATCATCTAGAATGGCCATTGTGCCGCGCAGCGCTGCTTCTGAATTATCTACCAAAATAATGCGGGTTTGGCTTCCAAAACCAAGAAGCTGTTTTACCAACTCTCGCCCGATTAGTCCTCCCGCACCTGTTATTAGCACGGTCTTGTTTTTATAGTTGGAAACAAAGTCTTTTTTGAGCGAAGAAGTGTCCAACATGTTTGGGAAGAGATACTCCTTTCTTAAAGGTGTAAAAACAAAATCTTCATTGTTGCTTACCGCAGTCTTGGTTTTATCCCTCTTGAATACTAAATGAAGTGATTTGTTCAGATGCAGATATTTCGGAACAGAAGCCCAAAGTTTTTCCGTTTCATGTGGGCGGATATTCAAATAGACTTTCTGAATGCCCAGCTCCTTTAATTCGGGTTCAGATAACTTTTTTTTTTGGTCCTTTATGTTGGAGTTGTTTTGAAAAACATTGGAATACTCGTTTTCTTTAAAAGCTTCCATGTAGGAGTCCAGTTCTTCACTTTGAGCATCAAAATCGTGAACGAACAATACTTTCGCCGTAGGACGTAATTTTTTCTTTAGTGCAATTATCAAACGCTTATACAAAAAGCGCGAGGCCACCAAGGCGGAAAAACTCAGTATGCTATGTACGATAATAATGGAGAGTGGTACCATAAAATCCTCTTCCATAACAAGCTTACCATTAATGACCACAAGAATGATGGTCAAGATATTGGCCAAGCATATGGCATTGAATATGCTGTATACTTCTCTTATACGGTCATATTTCACCACTCCTTTATAAATCCCTATGGATAAGAAAATCAAAGAGGTCAACGCCACCACAACGGGTAACTGTATCAACATGCGGTGATTAATGATGTCTGGGACAATCATTGAACACAATACATACGATAAGATAAAGGACATTCCGGTGAGCAGCACGTCAATTAAGAACATCAAACCGAGGGGGAACAGTTTTTCGCTAAATAATTTTTGCTTCTGCATAGAAATTGAGGTTGCAGTCTCAAAAGTAGGACAATTGATAGGTGCCAAGGTTTAAAAGAATATACTTTTCGGTAAAGACCTGAAAAAATCGGATGTTTGAATTAAAAAATGATGGAAACCCTTTTTCTGAACTAAAATTTGGAATAAAAATAAAGGGATTATACTTGCACTTACAAAAGCTCGTTGTAGACATAGACAAAAAAGTCCATGGCCGGTAAAAACATTATAAATACTGTAGAAAGGAAGTCTATCCTGTTGCTTGGAGACCTTCTGATTTTGTTTTTCTCCTTGAAAAATTTCGTTCTGAGAGCCATTGATTATCAGAACGAAGATAATTTCTACATTCAGATTGCGATTTTTAGCATCGGGGTCGTAAACTATTTCACCATCGCCTACGTATTGGACATTTACAACTTGGAAAAAAACCCTAAGTCTTTGACCAATTCGGTAATGCGGGTATTTTCTATTGCTTCCTTATTTACCGTGTTGCAGATTGCCGTAACCACATTGGTATTCGACTTTGCCTACTGGAGATTGCATTTAATCGTTTTTGTTGCTTTTTTTCCGATACAACTTGTGCTATGGCGATTGCTTTTTGATTATGTCTTCAAATTTGTTCCCACTTCAAAAAATGTGTTGTACATCTATGATAGGACTACTAAAGATACCTTGGATGAAAATATCAATTCTATCAATGGTGACGATATAGAGACCTATTATAATGTGGTATCTACTTATATGAACGAGGACACCCCTTCTTTTGAAGATTTGGAGGCGCTCAATCGTAAAAATATTGACACTTGGATTATCAATACCCGTAACTACAATCACTTTTCCAAGGAAATGGAAAATTTGATGGTACAATCTTTATTGGGTGGGAAGGAGATAATTACCTACACTTCCTTCTATGAGAATGTATACGAAGCATTGCCCATTAAATCCCACAACGATAGTCTTTATGAGGTTTTGCAATTGAAAAACCGAAAGATTCGATACATACAAAGTATCACCACTTTTGCATTCAACTTTTTGCTCTCCTTACTAACAGGATTGGTATTTCTTCTCGTGGTTCCCTTCGTATATCTTCTAAACTTTGCGTTTAATCCAGGACCTTTGTTTTATACGCAACTCAGGGTGGGTAAATACGGTAAGGAATATAAGATTTTCAAGTTTCGCTCCATGGTGGTAAACGCGGAGAAATCTGGCGCGCAGATGGCCGTGAAGAATGATGCGAGAATCACAAAGTTTGGAAAAATACTTCGGAAGTTCAGAATCGACGAGCTGCCGCAAATCCTATCGGTAATACGAGGTGACATGATTTTTATTGGTCCTCGACCAGAACGTAAAGTGTTCGTGGAAAAATTGAATGAACTTACTCCTTTTTATGATGTGCGGCATTTGGTTAAGCCCGGAATTACAGGGTGGGCCCAGGTGAAATTCAAATACGGCCAAAACTTGGACGACAGCATTCGGAAATTGGAATATGATTTATACTACATCAAAAACAAATCCGTAGTCTTGGATGTAAGAATCATCTTTAAGACCCTTACCACAATACTCTTCTCAAGAGGGGTCTAGACGCTCCAAA
>JBCBCD010001077.1:0-2702 GCA_038530915.1 Bacteroidota bacterium | reverse complement strand
AGTATTGATAATTAAGTTGTTATACAGAAAGGCGTAGCTTAGAATTTAAAAAGTCCGAATTTTCGAATTAATCGAAAATTCGGGATAACTCATGTTTTAAACATTCCTACCTTGATAAATCATTCCAACATGGGGAATATCATCCTCTAAATATTCTTCTCCAACGGTTTCAAAACCAAAGGCTTCGTAGAATTTTATTAGGTAAGTCTGTGCAGAAATCTTCAGGTCGATAGCACCATATTGCATGTCAATTTCTCTCATTAATTGTTTAACCAAAGCTTTGCCTATTCCCTGGCTTCTGTTTCTACCCTTACTGAGTACTCTTCCAAAGGATACATAATCTTTGTAAGTCATCCCTTTAGGTAAAACTCTTGCATAGGCTACCAATTTATAATTTTCATCAAACCCAACTAGATGAAAGGAGTGCTGATCGTTTCCATCAGCATCTAGATATGGGCAATTTTGCTCCACTACAAAGACTTCCTGTCTCAGAGCTAATATTTGATACAATAACTCAAGAGACAATTCTTGAAAGCTGAGGTATTTGAATGTAAGTTGATCAGACATTAAAAAAGGTTGATTATTTTGGGCAGGAAGATAAGTATACCAATTACAATTGCAAAGAATACTGCTATTAATACCGCTCCGGCAGCAACATCCTTAGTTTTTTTTGCCAATTCGTGATAATTAGGCGAAACCAGATCGGTCAAAAACTCCAATGCAGTATTAAGCGCTTCGGCAACCAATACCATACTAAAGGTAAGTAATAGGATCAGCCATTCCATAGTACTTATCTTCAACCACCAACCAAAACCAACGACAATTAATAAAACAACCAAATGTATGACAGCATTAGGCTGGGTTTTAAATAAGGTAGCAACTCCTTCCCCTGCATATTTAAAACTAAGGATTCGTCTTTTGAGTAGTTTGTTCATATTCTAAAAAATGCTCTAATCCAAACGACCGGCAACAACAATGGTTTCCTTCATAATTTGTTTGTTGCCTTCCAGGTCAAACAATTCTATCCATAGTACATAGGCTCCCAATCTGGCCATGGTCTCTTCATTGTTTCTTCCATCCCACTTAAGCAAATCTTCACTAGCTAATAAACGATTATTTACCAGATCTTTGACTAGTCGGCCATAGGAATCAAAAACTTTGGCATTTGCAACATAACCTGACACACCCGGATTGACTTGTATCAACAACACATCTTCAAATCCATCTCCATCAGGTGAAAACCTTGGATTTTCAATAGTTACTATGTCAGAAACAGGAGTGAGACTTACCAACTGACTGTTCTCATAGGTTGGTGTAGCAAAACCTACCGATTCGGCAGCACTATGCCAATTGCCCGAAGCATTGGTTGGTTGTTCTGTACTAATTCGTTCGAGAGATATACCTCTTGTATTATCTAGTAATGAAAACCTAAGGTCGTCATTATAATCAAAGGCATCTATGATAAGTCCGCCAAATCTCAAAGTGATATTTCCTTCATTATTATCCAGAGTAGGTAAATTGGTATCCAGAATTTTTTCTGGAAATCTCACTTCGTATAAGGAGGTAATATCTTCAGGAACTTCTGTAAGTACCACAAATTCTTGTGGAAAGAGTAAATAGTTTACCTCAATAGTTTGAAGCGTATCACCAGAGATTTTAAAGGTGTTTAGTAAGTCAATTCCTTTAAGGTTGATGATTTTGGCGGAACGATTGTAGAGTTCTACAAAATCACTGCCTCCGGAAATAGGAAAACTTAGAAGCTCGTTGATGACAATATCATTAGCTGCAGGTGCTTCAGGCAAACCAAATCTTTGTATAATAGGAACGGCAAGTGTATTTCCAATACAATCACTAAGGGCTGTACCAATTGTCAATTCATAAGCTAGAGCTGCTTGTATGGGGGTGTTTAAAATAATCGAAAATCCATTAGGTTCTTCTGATTCAACAATGTCCATTATGTCTAAAGCAGGAGAGAAGTCATAGGTACTGAAATTAAGAGCAGTAGAAAGATCCAATTGCTCATTGAAAATCAATTGAAGTTCTGAAGCACTTACTATTTCAAATTCAATTAGTTGTGGTGCATCTTGTTCTGTATCACTTCCTAATAATGAATTGGCTAGTCCGGGAGTGCCCCCATTGCTATCAATGCTATTGCTCCAATTGCTGGGACAGTCCTGGGCTTTTGTCAAATCAATTAATTCTAAGGCAAAACCTCCATCATTAAAATCTCCATCCGGATACCAATCATCAAAATAGATCAATGAAAGTATGCTTTCTTCATTAGTATTAGTGATGTTGATTTCATCTTCCCGATCAGCTAATGTTGGAAAACGGTTTAATCCCACAACATTGTCAATATTGAAAGCACTTGCTCCTGAATCATCCACTAATAAAACATATTGATTGGGTAGTAAAAGAAAATCAGGAATGGGTTCAGGACTGCTACCAGTACTAATTGACAATTCACTCAATTGTAAAACCTTATCAGAAGCATTATACAATTCCATGTATTCAAATTCTGGTAAACCTTGGCTGGGAGTTGGGTCTGCTTGAATCTCTGTAATGATTAAATCGCCTGAAACGGCAGCTTGAATATCAAAATAAGTAAAGTCGGCAGACTGAGCAGGCATAGCATTATTGGAAATATCTTCCAGGTTTACAACCGTAATTTGATAGGTTTGAGTAGATATTAAATTTTGCCC
>JBCBCD010001076.1:0-2704 GCA_038530915.1 Bacteroidota bacterium | reverse complement strand
AATTGTTTTTCTGAAGGAACTCATCTCCAAACAAATGAGTTAAGCAAAAACATTTATATCGCTCAACTGGCATGTAAAGATTATCTTGCCTATTGCCAATCACTCAGAATCGATGCTTATGAATTCAATGACCAATGAACTGCCTACTCAAAAACCCATGCCCAGGTTGTTTAATTTTTTGGGCAATTACAAAAAAGAGACTTGGGTTTCTGTTTTAGCAAGTGTTACTAATAAGGTTTTTGACCTTATGCCTCCTTTTCTGACAGCCTGGCTGATCGACACGGTTAGCAACAATACTCCGGCCTGGATACCAACATATACCGGACTAAATGATCCTTGGTCCGTATCAATTTTTATAGCGATCTTAATCATAGTCATTTTTGGATTTGAAAGTTATTTTGAATGGGTATACAAAAAGGGCTTCATGAAGCTTGCACAACTGGTGCAGCACGACTTAAGGTCCATTGCCTATAGCAAATTACAACATAGAGAATTGGCTTACTTTGAAAACAATAGAACCGGAAACTTAATGGCCATCATGAATGATGATGTCAATCAACTCGAAAGGTTTCTCAATAATAGCTTCAATGAAATCATTCAATTAATTACTCTTTTTATTGTAGGTGGTTGGTCACTTTTCGCGCTTTCTCCTTTGTTAGGAGCTATTGGTATGTTTCCTATTCCTTTCATCATATGGGGAAGCATTTACTATCAAAAAAAAGTAGCTCCATATTATCAAAATATCAGGAAACAAGTAGGACTATTGGGAGCTCGTCTTGAAAATAATATTGGTGGAATTTTTGTCATCAAAAGTTTTCAAGCTCATGATTTTGAGCAAAAAAGAGTAGAAAAAGCTTCCATTGCTTATCGCGAAGCCAACTTTGATGCCATTAAGTGGAGTGCCATTTATGTTCCATTAATTAGAATGTTTATCGCTTTTGGATTGGCAATTACCTTACTCATAGGCGCCTATTGGGTCATTTATGAACCCAGTAAATTTTCTATTGGTGGCTTAGCTTTTTTTGCTATGATGATTCAAAAGTTACTTTGGCCTATTACCAGATTAGGAAGTGTTTTTGATGAATATGAAAGAGCGAAAGCATCCGCCAAAAGAATTTTTGGATTAATTGATTCCAACTCAGCCATTCAGAACATTGATCAGCCGAAATCCTTAAAACTTCCAATTGAATCAATTGATTTAGACCATGTTGAGTTCTCGTATGTTACCGGACAACCTATTCTGCAAAATCTTAAACTCCACATTAAAGGCAAACAAAAATTGGGTATAGCCGGACCTACCGGAGGAGGTAAAACGACACTCATCAAATTGCTGCTTCGTTTTTATGATATCACTAATGGGAATATTAAGATCAATGGTACTGATATAAGAGATTATGCCATACATGAATTGAGAAAACTCTATAGTATTGTTAGTCAAGATGTATACCTTTTCCATGGTTCTGTTAAAGAAAATATCGCATATGGAATGCCCGAAGCGAGTATGGAAACGATTATTTCAGCAGCTAAAAAAGCCAAATTGCACGACTTTATTGTTTCTTTACCGGATCAGTACGATTCATTGGTAGGTGAACGAGGGATCAAGTTATCAGGAGGGCAGCGACAAAGATTAAGCATTGCAAGGGCCATTTTAAAAGATGCCCCCATCTTGATTTTGGATGAAGCAACAAGTGCGGTAGATACTGAGACCGAAAGGGCTATTCATGAAAACCTCAACCAATTAACTGAAAATAAGACAGCTATCATTATAGCCCATCGATTATCCACCATAAGGCATGCTGATAAAATCATCGTACTTAAAGATGGTCAATTGGTTGAAGAAGGCAATCATGAGGAGTTATTAGCTAAGGATGGGCAATATGCAGACTTGTGGAAAGTGCAAACAGGGATGCTTAAGCGAAGCTTGAGTTAATTGTTGGTTGTTAGTTCTTAGTTTTTGTGCGGAATAAATTCCGCTTAATCTTTATTTTTGAAAGATACAACACCTTATACATGTCCATTGCTATTGTTGCTTCAAATCGTGATTATTCAATATTGATCAAGAGGTTGGAAGAACTCCTTCCAAACGTTGTCGTCGAAGTATATCCTAATATTTCAGATCCTGAGAAAGTACAAATGGCTCTAGCCTGGTATAATCAACAAGGTGTCTGGACAGAATTTCCCAACTTGGAATTGATTTCTTCCTTAGGAGCGGGAGTTGATCATCTAATTTTTGATAAAACCTTACCCAATATTCCAGTTAGTAGAATCGTAGATGTAGAATTGGCTAAAGAAATGAGGTTGTTCGCTACTATGGCTTCACTTAACTATTATAAAAACCTTTATTACTATTTGGATCAAAGGCAAAAAAATAAGTGGGACAATGATAAGAGCTTATTTAGAACATTAACAGTTGGAGTGCTTGGATTGGGAGAATTGGGAAAAGATATTGCTTCTCATTTGGCACAATTGGGCATAAGCGTTTACGGATATAGCAGAACACCAAAAACGATTAAAGATGTAGAATGCTTCAGTGAAACCAAAAGTGAGTTAGATGCTTTCTTAGCCAAAACCAATATCCTTATTTGTGTGCTACCCCTAACTCCTAATACTAAAGAAATTCTCGATCTTTCCATTTTTAAAAAATTAAAAAAACCGGCTTTTTTAGTTAATGTAGGAAGAGGATTACAGCTTAATGAAGCTGATT
>JBCBCD010001075.1:0-2705 GCA_038530915.1 Bacteroidota bacterium | reverse complement strand
ATGCTGTTATGTTGTCATTTTTTATGACAGCATAACAACATAACAACATTGTCCTAGCGCTTCATCGCTTGCTCTCTTTGCATCTCCATATAGTCAGCACTATCACTTCTATCATCCCCTAATAAGTGTTTACAGAAATACTCTCCTCTTAGCCAGAAGAAATATTCATTCATATTTCCGTAGCCATGTCTCTGGCCGGGAAATACAAAATAGTCAAAACGTTTATTGGCTTTGATTAAAGCATGAGCCATTCTTATGGTAAGTGCCGGGTTTACATTATTGTCAATATCACCAGTAGTGATCATCAATTTACCTTTTAGATTTTTCGCCAACTCCACATTGTTGTCGATATCGTATTTGAAGGTCACGTTGCCTTTGTCATCTTTAATTTCTTTGACTCCATGGTGTTTTTCACTCCACCAGCGGTTGTAAATTTCATTAACGTGATTTCCTGAAGAAGAAACAGCCACTTTGAAAAAATCAGGATAGACTAACATAGCAGCAGTCGACATGAACCCACCACCAGAGTGCCCGAAGATGCCAACTTTATCAATGTCTATGAAGTTGTGACGAGCCGCTAATTGTTCAGCTACTGATTTTTTGTCTGCCAGACCATAGTCCCGTAAGTTCCCATATCCATAATTGTGGTACCACTTAGAACGATCAGGGTGTCCTCCCCTATTTCCAAGGGTAATGACAACAAAACCTAATTGTGCCATACGGTCTGTCCTATCCATACTTCTTGAAAAAGTCTTAGCAACAGCTTCTGTTTGTGGTCCAGGGTATACATATTCAATAAGTGGATATAGCTTAGTGGAATCAAAATTAAAAGGCTTGTACATTACCCCATAGATATCAGTAATTCCGTCAGCCGCTTTTGCTTTAAATGGTTCTGGATACTTATAACCAGCAGCCATCAATTGACTTAAATCAGCAGTTTCCAGATCTATCAAAAGATTACCTCTGCTATCTCTTAATTCTGATTTTGGACTGGCATCTACTCTGGAGAAGTTAGAAATAAAGAAACGAGCATTGTCATTCATATTGGCAGTATGACTATAGTTCCCTTTATTCAGTAACTGCAGTCCTGTGCCATCAAAGTTTACTCTGTACAAGTGATAGTAATAAGGGTCTTCTCCTTCTTCCCTACCATTTGCAACAAAGTACAATACTCTATTTTTCTCATCTACAGTTTCTACTCTATCACAGTGGAATGGACCAGAAGTAATCTGGTTTTTCACATTCCCCTGATCATCGTATAAGTAAAAGTGTCCCCAACCATCACGTTCTGACCAATGGATTAATTCTTTGCCGCCATTTACCAAACGTACCTGCGCATAATCGATATAAGTATTTAACCTTTCTTCGATTAAAATCTCGATATCTCCGGTTTTGATATTGGCCTTACAAACATCAATACGTTTCAAGTCTCTACTTGTACGTGCAAAATAGAAATGCTCAGGATCAGTTCCCAACCAGTGAGATACATTGAAGTCATCGTCATAGTTTTTCTTCAACCAAGGTTGACGGTGGATGGAAATGGTTTGATCCTTGAACGTATCTGCTTTTATCATCATTCTACTACTGTCAGGAATATTGAAGTACATTAACTCTACTTGAGGTGCTTCTTTCTCGCCAGGCATATTGTATTTGTATACTTCGAGAGTAGGTCTTGGTTGAGCGATAGAGTTGATCACAAAAAGATCTTTCACTTCTCTAACATCAGAACGAGTCATTGCAAAGCTTTTAAAATCAGGTGACCATACGATAGATACTGGCTTTCTTTTGTCCTTATCTTTTTCTATTTGGCTCACCGTTTGACCTCTACCACCTCTTGCGTAACTGTAGTGTTCTTCCCCATCTGTGGTCAACTGATGTTCGACAATGGTACTGTCTTTCTCATCTTTGAGGGCTTTGAGAAAGTTTTCTTTATCCATCCAATACAAATTGTGATGACGAGCAAAAACGACATACGAGCTATCCGGGTTAATGCTTGCCCATCTCATTCTATCGTCTGGCTTTTTATAGTCTATTAACTTGAGCTCCTTGGTTTGAAGGTTGTACTCAAACTTCCACACTTTAGGTACCATTTTAGGTTTCTTCTTGTTCTTTGCCTTGTTGTCGTCTTGTGTATCACCTTCTTCTTCCTCCATTTCTTCTTCTACTTCTACCAGTTTCGATTGAATCTCAAATGTGAAAGCATTTTCATTATTGACAAATTTCATATTTCTGATGGGAATGTGTTTTCCATCAAAAGGGTCAAGCGTAAGGCGGCTTATATCCGCAGCCATTTTATCTCTGTCAAATAATAATGCTTTGGTTTTCTTTTCAGGATCAACTATGTAGAAGTTTTTACCCTCACTGGTTTCATACTCATACCAGAAACGATCACTATTCTTGAGCCAATGAGGAGATACACTGGTAGAGAAAACCATTTTCCTCACTTTGGTTGGAGAAAACCTAGATGCTAACTCATAATTAGCGTTTGTAACAGGAGTATTTTGAGCTACTAATACCCCTGAAGCGATAAAAAATCCGATCAGCAATAAAAATCTGTTCATATTCTAGTGAAAATTAGGTTAGTATTAAGTGGAATGAACATACTACATTCTTTTGATATCCTGTTAGTTGATTCTTGTCCTTTTATAGATACAATTGTGAGATTGCTCTATTTTGTAGGATTGGCTATAATAATATGGGAGTGG
>JBCBCD010001074.1:0-2706 GCA_038530915.1 Bacteroidota bacterium | reverse complement strand
ATTTGGTGTATATCATTTAATTGGTGAGACACGATACAGTTTTTACTTGAAAAGAGAATTTCTTTATTATTTAGTCCTTGCTTTTAGCAATTATTTCTGAAAATAAGTGTTTTTTTTTATATTTTTATCATAGACTATTTAGAGTTTAATAGCATATACTAATATTTTAATAAAGCACAATTATGCCACCTGCAGCCCGATTAACCGATATGCATACTTGCCCAATGCAAACGCCCGGCACTCCTCCTATCCCACATGTTGGAGGCCCAATCACCGGTCCTGGAGCTCCAACTGTTTTAATTGGAAATATGCCTGCTGCTGTGATGGGAGATATGTGTGTATGTGTAGGCCCGCCTGATACAATTATTAAGGGGTCTGCTACAGTTCTCATTTGTAATAAGCCAGCTGCAAGAATGGGAGATACCACCGCTCATGGGGGGACTATTGTTGCAGGTTTGCCGACTGTAATGATCGGCGGTTAAATATAAATCGATATGTACGAGAAATCTAATTCCCAAAAAAGAAGAGTAGCGAATCATATTGATGCTACCCAAGAAAACCAATTATCTCAGGAAGCCAGATTTCCTGCTCCTTCTTTGCAGTTTAAATCAGATGACACTGCACAGTTGCAAGGCATGGAAGAGGAAGAGGAGCTGCAAATGAAGTCAAAGACCTCACAATTGCAAGGTATGGAAGAAGAGGAGGAGTTGCAAATGAAGTCAAAGACTGCTCAATTGCAAGGCATGGAAGAAGAGGAGGAGCTGCAGATGAAATCTAAAACTGCTCAATTGCAATCTGCACAAAATACCAATAGCGGCTCCGGAAACATGCCCACCAATATCCAGGAAAGTGCCAGTACAACCTTTGGTGCTGATTTCTCAGATGTAAAAATTCATGCCAACTCTAATAAAGCTACTGAGCTTAATGCACTCGCTTATACGCAAGGAAATGACATTCACTTTGCACCAGGTCAGTACTCACCTGATAGCGCTAGTGGGCGTGAATTGATCGGTCATGAACTAACACATGTCGTACAACAACGTAAAGGCATCGTAAGTCCTACGACTTCCATGGATGGACAACCCATCAATGATGATCCTGGCTTTGAAAGAGAAGCTGATAATATGGGAAGGAAATTTAAGGATACGAAATAAATTTAAGAGGGCGACTCATAACTCGTACCTCGT
The DNA here is from genome assembly GCA_038530915.1 of Bacteroidota bacterium. Lineage (GTDB taxonomy): Bacteria > Bacteroidota > Bacteroidia > Chitinophagales > Saprospiraceae > JANQPA01. Next base: position 1,519 of record JBCBCD010001074.1, on the reverse strand, counting down.
TTTGAATCGCCCAAGAAAGTTTTTTTTGAGTCCATTTTTCCTTGAAAAGCTCTGCTTTTCCAGGAAAAATGGACTCAAAAAATATACGAGAAAGCCTCTTTATATAGTCTTACCAGTTTTTCTAAATTCTTTTTTAATCCCCTGATAAATATCTTCTCCAAACACAATTGGAGTATCTCTGGTGGCTGCTTTCAAGGCACAATATCTAAGTACATTTATAATGGCTCCTCCGGCTACTTCGATTTCTTTAGCAACTTCATACAAGTCAACCCCTTCATCTAATTTAAAACTGTGGAAAGCGTTTTTCCATAGCAACAAACGCTGATCAACTTTGGGCATTGGAAAGTAAATCATAGATTGAAACCTTCGTCCAAATGCTTCATCTATATTTGATTTTAAATTGGTCGCTAGAACAATCAATCCCTCAAAATCTTCTATCCTTTGCAACAGATAAGCAATTTCCTGATTGGCATGTCTATCTTTTGAATCCTTAGTTACAGTTCTTTTTCCAAATAAAGCATCTGCCTCATCAAAGAACAATATCCAATTTTTATTACTGGCCTGATCAAAAATATTAGCCAGGTTTTTTTCAGTTTCCCCTATGTATTTGGAAACGATTTTAGAAAGATCCACACGGTAAACATCCTTATTTGTGATTTTACCGATCAGTGAAGCCGTCAAGGTCTTTCCGGTACCCGGAGGGCCATAGAACAAAGATCTGAATCCTGGTTTTAGCTTTTTACGCAGCCCCCAGTCGTCCATTATTGTTTTTTGATACTTTACCCAATGTACTATCTCTTCTACTTCTTCCATCACAAAGGGTTCCAACACTAAATCAGACCATTCTAATTGAGTAGTAAGCCGTTGTGCCGGAAAATCCATATTGAAGGTTGGCTTGTACTCTTCTCCAAAGGTAAAATAGCTTAAGTACTCTTTAGAAATATTGAGTGCGCCACTGAGTAAAGGTTCATTGGATTTATCCTTTTCCAATCTGATGATGTTCATCTTCGCAAAAAAATGATCAGGATCAAAAATCTTACTGATCTCGAACCTCTTTTTTAGATTATTAGGTGCCAATACAAAGGCTACTGTTTCACCGGTAGGAAGAAAGCCACTGTGGTTGACGCCTTTCAAACCACCAAACTCTGTAAATGGTCTTCTATAGGTCTCATTTTGAGTGAAAAAAATATCGAGAATTTGAGGACAAATATGTGGACAAAGAGACATCAATAAGATGACCCGCTCTTCAAAAGTAAGCTTAAACTTGTTTACAAAATTTGAATATACAGAGGAATGCCCCTTATGATTGGGTGGGTTGATCTCATAAATATCGTTGTAGTTGGTCTCCTGATTGAAGTACAAATTCATTCTAAGCTGAATGACATTATTCAACCACAACAAATCTTGCTGTAAACCAAATGCATTGTTTGTTATATTTTCTGTCATATTCATTTTTTGTTTAATTCTAAGAGTATGTTTAAATTTCTAACTTCTGAAAACCAATGTTTTATGAACCTAG
>JBCBCD010001073.1:0-2706 GCA_038530915.1 Bacteroidota bacterium | reverse complement strand
CAATTATATCTGCTCCTGCTTCTGCTAGTGCTATTGCCATCGCTTTACCAATCCCTCTTTTACAGCCAGTAACTATTGCTGTTTTTCCACTTAGATCAAAAGAATTTAGAATACTCATAACGTTGGTTTTATAAGAGACGCTGATCAATTATTAGATCAGGTCAAGGTTTTAAGATTGACAATCCATTAATACTTTCATTCCATCAGGATTTTGATCAATGGTTTCAAAAACCTGTTGGATGGATGACAGCGGTTCTACTGCTGTTATCATTTGTTCAAATGGCAATTGATTTTGGGTGATTAGAGAGATAGCTTCTTCATAATCTTCTTCCTCGTAAACTCTTGCACCGATGAGTTTTAATTCCTTCCAGAAAAAATTAAAGAGGTTGACGGGTTTAGCCTGCCCATGTATAGCAACCATCACTATACGACTTCTAATGCCCGCTATTTCAGTCATTATATCTACCGTAGGTTGTACACCAGCTACTTCAAAAACCACGTCTGCCATTCTGTTTTCCGTATGTTTACGTACATATTCCACTAAATCTGTTTCTAGGGGACTGATGGCTGTAAATCCCAATTTTTGAGCCAATTGGACCCTGACAGCGTTGACTTCAGAAATGATTACTTTAGCTCCATGTTGTTTAGCTACCATAGCAACGAGTAATCCAATGGGGCCTCCACCTAAAACAACTGCAGTTTCATTGGCTTGAAGACCTGATAATCTAACATCATGGCAAGCTACAGCTAGTGGTTCTACTAAAGCAGCTAGTTTAAGATCGGTTTCTTCCGGTAATTTATGAAGGGTAAAAGCAGGGACGTTCCAATATTGCTGCATCGCTCCAGGGCTATCTATACCAATGAACTTTAGGTCTTCACAAATGTGTCCAAATCCCTTATCAGAAGGTTTTTGACCTCTATTGTCTAATGGCCGGACGACCACTTTTTGGTTGATTTCAAATCCTTCTACCCCTTCTCCTAAGGCATCAATAATTCCTGACATTTCATGACCTATAGTGATTGGCATTTTTACTCTTTTATCCATCATACCATGATAGATGTGTACATCTGTTCCACACACGCCACAGTAAGCTACCTTTATGCGTACTTCTCCTTTTTGAGGAGTTTCCATTTCCTTTTGAGCAATGCTAAATATCTGATTGCCTTTGTAATAAGTTGCTAACATGGTTTTACTTATAGCTTTAATTATTAATAATATGCATTCATCAAATTGGAATAATTTCGTCTTTTTATGGAAAAACTGAACTATATAAAAACTAGACAATTGCTAGCTTTTACTTGACAAAGCCATTGATAATCTATTCGTTACTTCTGTTGGAATAAAGTAAGAAGTAAGAGGATGACATTAAAAGTCTGAGATGAATTCAATGAGATTGATTTCTCTTGTAAGTCCTAATTTCTTGCGCAACCTGTATCGAGTAGTGTGAACACTTTCAACCGAAATACCCATGAGTCGAGCCATATCTTTACTGGAAAAATTAAGTTTGATTAAGGCACACAGTTTAAGGTCGCCTTGTGTCAATTTTGGGAAACTGCCTTTGATGTTCTGATAAAAGTTTTTGTTGACCTGAATAAAACGAGCTTCAAATTCTTTCCAATTGTCTTCATTACCTGCCGACATGACATTGACCACTCTTTTTATTTCCTGGACATCTATTTCACTGCTCTTTTTGGATAGTTTATCCTTTAGGGTCGAAATGAACTCATCCTTTTCAATCAGTTTTAAAGTAAAAGCAGATAGTTCTTTATTTTTTAGCTCAACAATTTCGTTGGCTTTTTGAATTTCAAGCTCTTGTTTCTTCTTGATCAATTCTTTTTCAGACTTATGCTTTGATCGGACGTAATTAAAATAGATGATCCCAACGATGATAAGAAATACTAGGCTGATTAGTAGGATGGTTCTTTGTAAGAATAAAACCCTTTCTTCGTGTTCTAATTGAGCCAGTTTTTGTTCCTGTAGCAATTTTTTTTGTTCTTCTTTTTCAATTCGAAATGCATCTTGAATTTCAAGCAATGGGCGATTGTTTTCACTTCTACTGTCAAAGAATTTTTCATCCAACTCCTTTACAGTCATTAAGCTTTGATAAGCTGACTCTAAATCTCCTCTTCCATGGTAGAGTTCTGCTAATCTTTCATATACCAGGGGAGAAAAGTCTAGGTGGCTGTTGTATTTGATCGAATATTCAACAGCTGTTTTGTAGCATTTTTCACTTTGTTGAAAATTCCCATTATCTTGATAAGCATCTCCCATATAGTTGTAAACTAATACCTGATAGCCCGGATCGTTTTCCTGAATCCAGGGGAGTACTTGTTGGAAGGTAGCAATAGCTTCATCATATTTCTCAGCTTCCTTTAAATGAAAGGCTTTTTCAATATCCAGGTAACTAATGTTAATATCACTTGTTGTTGTAGAGTGATATTGATAACAACTGTCTAGATAGATTTTTGCTAATTCAATTTTGTCTAATCCTCTATAAGTGGATGCATAGGCATAGTAGTTATCTGCCAGGTAAGCTTTGTCAAGTAAGCCTGTATCCACTAAGGCCTTGTTAATTTTAAGAGATAGATTAAAATACTCTAAAGCTTTTTTTTGTCTTTTATAATAACTGTAATAATATCCTATATCTACATAAATGATAGCTCTCATCTTTTCTATCCCTGCTTCATCCGCTAGTAGCAGAGCTT
>JBCBCD010001072.1:0-2709 GCA_038530915.1 Bacteroidota bacterium | reverse complement strand
TGCACTTGCTTAAAGGTGTAAGGGTTTAATAATTAAATTAGAGTGTAGTGTGTAGGGGACTCCCTCTACACGCTATAACTTGCACTTGCTTAAAGGTGTAAGGGTTTAATAATTAAATTAGAGTGTAGTGTGTAGGGGACTCCCTCTACACGCTATAACTTGCACTTGCTTAAAGGTGTAAGGGTTTAATAATTAAATTAGAGTGTAGTGTGTAGTAGGCTCCCTCTACACACTACACCCTACACTCTAAACAGATTTAAGGTTTTACTTCCGCAAACTTAAATTGATACTCCTTAGGCGGAGTCGCTCCCAACAAATTGCTTACAAAGTAATCCCAACGTTTTCTCATCCAGAAAGGCTCGTAGCCAAATCCATGACGGCGATTAGGCATCATGACTAAGTCAAAGTCTTTATTGGCATCAATTAATGAATTTACTACCAACATGGTATTGTAGTAGGGGACATTATCATCCATAGTACCATGCGCTAACATTAGTTTACCTTTTAGTTTATGAGCCTTTAGGTGATTGGCTTGATTGTCATAGGTAGTAGTTCCATCAGGGAATTCACCTAAAAGACCTTGCCATTTTTCTCCCCAGTCGTCTTCATAGTTTCTATTGTCGTGGTTACCGGCTGCACTTACGCCTACTTTGAAGAAATCGGGATAGTCGAACATGGCTGCTGCTGTGGCAAAACCACCTCCTGAATGACCATAAATGCCAGCTCTTTCTAAATCTATCCATGAATGACGTTCTGCCAATTGTTTCATAGCTCCTACTTGATCTGGTAGGCCATTATCACCCATATTTCCATAATAAGCAGCATGGAAGGATTTTGAACGTTTTGGAGTACCCATCGCATCTACAGCCATTACGATAAAGCCAAGATTAGCTATTGCCTGATTGTCACGTCTTGAAGCCTGAAAGGCTCTGCTACCGATACTTCCTGTCTGTGGACCAGGATAGATGTAGTTGATGATCGGATATTTTTTGTTCGGGTCAAAGTCTTTTGGTTTGAATATTAAACCATACAAATCAGTTTCTCCATCTCTGGCTTTTACAGAAAAAGGCATGGGTGCTTTCCATCCCTTCTCAAGCAATTGAGATAAATCTGCTTTTTCTAAATCGAGTATTTTTTTACCCATTTTATCCCTTAAAACACTCACAGGTGCTCTGTCAGGAGTAGAATTCACAGCAACAAAATAAGAACCATCAGGAGATAAAGTAATAGCGTGATTGCCATTATCAGGTGTTAATAATTGAAGGTTTTCACCATCAAAATCTATTGAGTAGAAATATTCAAAGTAAGGATCTCCTTCTTCTCTCCCGGAACCCGTGAAGTATATTTTTCTGGCAGCCTGATCTATCCTGCGTACTTGTAGAACATTCCAATCACCGGAAGTGATTTGATTTTTAAGGGCTCCACTTTTTAAGTCATACAAATACAAGTGTCCCCAATTAGAACGCTGTGAATACCAAAGCGCTTCATTGCTTTCTTTTAGTAAATGCCAGTTGATTTTACCAAACCCGGATTCAAAAAAAGTCTCTACTTTTTCTTCCAGGATATCTTTTACTTCTCCCGTTATCGGATCAGCTACTCTCAATGTAGCTTCCTGATGGTTTCTGGAATTGGATAAAAAAGCAAACAATTTACTGTCTTCACTCCACTCTGCATCGGCTAAAGTGGCATCTCTTAAAGCAATATGATCTGTTATGGATGAACGGTGTTGATCGGCAGGCATATCCAAAAAGACCAACTTGGGCTCGTCAATATGTATGATGCACCTTTGAACTCTAAAAATAACACTGTCTTCCGGTAATGGATATTTCCAGGAAATCAATTCTGGATGCCCTACATTGGTTTTTACCAAATGCATGTCACCTACACCTCTAGCATCGTGTTGAAAAGTGGCAATCTTCTTCGAATCTGGCGACCAAATTAGAACTGGACGTTCAGAACGTAACCAACCTGCATTATTTGTGGCAAAGCCATAATCCTCTACACCTGTGGTAGTTAAGGATTTTTCTGCCCCGCTTTCCAGGTCTTTTAACCAAAGGTTGTGATTTTTGATATAAGCTGCTTTTTTTCCATCAGGAGAGATGAAGTAGCTTCTATCTAGCCTGCTAGGTATATCACCAAGGGTAATTTCATTTTTTTGGGGAAAATAAGTCACCATTTGACCAGTTACTTGGAACTTAATCTCTGAACGATCAGCATTGAACATAATATTACTCAAAGGCATTCCATAAGGCTTAAGATCAATGCCTAGCGAACGTGAAAGTGTTTTTGCCAATTTCTTATGATCAAATAGTGGTTCTTTCACCCCTTTAGCAGCATCTACATAGGTAAATCCCCTTCCTTCTTTGATGCGATTGCTGTACCAAAAAGCAGTATTGCTTATCCAGTTGGGCCTTACTGCATCATTCAAAACCATGTTTTGAGTATGTTGTCGCAAAGCATATTCCGCATTTTCATAATCTTCTACGGTGAGTTCATCCGGCTGGTGTGGCGTCTGTGCATACATTAATACCACAAACAATCCTAACAGAAGTGTTAGCAATGATTTCTTCATAATAGTCGTAAAGTGTTTTTTCAATTAATCTAAAAGTAAGTCAAGTTGCGATTTAAGAGAGGATGTAAGGAAACTTTTATAATAGACTTTATTCTAAATAATTTTGTATGCCCCAAAAAGTGTCTTTTAAATCAATA
>JBCBCD010001071.1:0-2711 GCA_038530915.1 Bacteroidota bacterium | reverse complement strand
ATTTTTAAACATAGGACGATTAACAGGAGACGGAAAAAGGATAATTTACTATGCTTGTAAAGATTTCAGAAAGCCCTCAAAGCTCATGTTTGACTTACCAAAAGATGCATCGAACGCCGTAAAGGTTTCCCATCAAATTTATAAGGATAAATATTGGAGAACCTTCGAACGATTTATAGTTTATTGATTGCTTTTAAAAATTGATATAGATAAAATGAAAAAAACGGTTTTAATTTTCAGCATAATCATTTTCATATCTTCAAATATGTTGGCTCAAAACACTTCATTAAAAATTGCTGTCATTGGTCTCACCCATACCCATGTACACTGGATTTTCGGCAGTCAAGAAAGAGGGGATTTTGAAATAGTCGGAATTGTTGAACCCAACAAGGCATTGGCCAAGAGATATACCGACCAGTATAATTTTCCAACTGACAAAGTTTTTGACTCTATGAAAAGCCTCTTTGCAAATACTGAAGTAGAAGCAGTCACCGCCTTTGGAACGATATACGAACATCTTGAAATAGTAGAAACCTGTGCCCCTAAGGGTATACACATTATGGTAGAGAAACCCTTAGCTGTAAATGCCAAGCATGCCAAAAAAATGAAAAAGCTGGCTATGCAACACAATATACACTTGCTTACCAACTATGAAACTACCTGGTATCCTACCAATCATAAAGCTTATGATTTGGCGATAAATGAAAATGCTATTGGAGCAATCAGAAAGGTCATTGTCAGAGATGGCCACAAAGGACCTAAAAAGATTGGAGTTGACCCTGAATTTTTAGAATGGCTCACAGATCCGGTTCAAAATGGAGGTGGTGCTATAACAGACTTTGGTTGCTACGGGGCCAACCTAATGACTTGGTTGATGAATGGAAAAAAGCCCAATAGCGTTACCGCAATTACCCAGCAATTACAAGCTGAAAATAACCCTAAGGTGGATGATGAAGCCATTATTCTTTTACAATACGACAAAGCAGTAGCACTTATCCAACCTTCCTGGAACTGGCCCATAGGGAGAAAAGACATGGAAATATATGGTCTAAATGGAGTAATCTATTCTGATAATAGAAATGATCTAAGTGTCAGAATATCAGAAGGCTATGATGGATTTGATGAAGAAGTTATGGAACTGGAAGAAAGAGATGCACCTTATGATGATCCTTTTTCTTTTTTTGCGGCAGTTGTAAATAATAAGATTCAATTGCCACCGACAGATTTGTCTGCCTTAGAAAACAATATGATTGTAGTGGAAATTCTGGACGCTGCCAGTAAAAGTGCTAAGACAGGTAAAACTATTAAACTCAACAAATAAGTTGCCAATTATAACTTAAGTTTGGTTTTCCCAAATCTCAATCAAATCTGTCTGGTCAATTTTTTCACCGCAGAGTAACGCAGAGGTTCGCAGAGTTATCCTACTAATTTGTTGAGCTAGCTCAACAAATTAGTAGGATTCTATCACAAAATCACAGCATCATAAGATCACAAGAGATAAAGTAATTACTTATATCAAACTCACATCAGCCATCACCTCAACCAATCCCGGCCCATCATGAGCCATCAATTGACTGATTGCATCGGCTAGCGCTTCTTGTGTTTCTACACGTATGCCGAATGCTCCACATCCACGTGCATATTCTGCGAACTTGGGGTTGGACAAGCTGGTCGCCCATACATCAAACTCTCCTGAGCGTTGCTCTTTGGAGATTTTGCCCAATTCACCATTGTTGAGGATAATCGCTTTGATCGGCATATTGTAATGCACAGCAGTAGTCAATTCTGCAAGGTATTGACAGAATCCACCATCACCGGCAACTGCAATGACCGGACGTGTATCACCTACAGCAGCCCATGCACCCATAGCAGCCGGGAAAGCGAAGCCAATAGAACCCAGGTAGCCCGACATTAAGAAGCTGTGCTCTTGTGTTTCAAAATATCTTCCAAAGGAATAAGCATTGTTCCCTACATCTACACACATGACTGCATTAGCTGGTGCTTGCTTGGTCAACTCATCAAAAATGGCGATAGAACTTACCCCTTTACCATGATTCTCCGTTAAGCGTTTTTGCTTTTCTGCACGCCATATGGCCCATCTATCAGCTATTTCGCTGGTGCGATCAATTTTATTATCCAATTGCACTTCATCGTTCATCAACATATCTACCGTCACTGAGATTTCTCCCCATACAGCTGCATCTATCTTATTGAATTTGCTCAATGCCAATGGATCAAAATCTATTTGTATGGTGGGTTTTTTAGGAGTGATTCCGGTATGCTTAGAAAAAGAAGCTCCAATTACAATCAAAAGATCTGATTCATTCATAAACCAGGATGCAATAGGTGTACCAGAACGGCCTAAAACACCACAGCCCAATCTGTGCTGATCAGAAATTAAGCCTTTACCTTTGAAGGTTGTTAGTACCGGACAATTCAATTTCTCAGCAAAAGCAGTAATGGCTTCCATATTGAAACGAGCACCATGTCCAACAATAATAGCTGGCCTTTTGGCTTCATTGATCAATGATAAAGCTTTGTGGTAAGCCAGTTTAGGCGGAGCTATCGTCATTTCTGTAATTCTACCTTCCGGTGTTTGTGCATGTTCGTTTTCGCTCGCTATGATGGTTTGAACTTCATCTGGAAAAGTAAGGTGAGAAACGTCCCTTTTTAGTAAGGCATGTACATGCCTTACTAAAAAGGGACGTTTC
>JBCBCD010001070.1:0-2716 GCA_038530915.1 Bacteroidota bacterium | reverse complement strand
CCTCAACCTCTAAACTTCTGAACTGTAATTATCTTACAGAAAGTGGCACATTGAGTTTTCCACTTCGAATGGTGTATTTACCTCTTTTTAAGTATAGTTTCTTTCCATTTTTTGTTCCTACATAAGTGTTTTTATCAACCGTAATGATAGAACCATTATACTGACGTGGCCAGGTGGCTTCAAATTTGTAGGTAGATTTGATTTGACTGATTTTTACAGATGGCCTTGCGCTTGAAAGATTCTGAACTTTAGAAGTGATTTTTAACTTCGTTTTACTGCTTAAATCTCCTTCCCATTTAAACCAGAATAAACTGTCTTTGTAAATTCCATTTTGATCATCAATTTTCAACGGATGGTCTGTTTTAGGGGTACTTTTAGCATAGGAAACGGTAGCAAATCCTAAGCTGCTCAAGAAAATAAACATAAAAAATAACTGCTTCATTGTAGTAATTTATTGGTTTTTTAAAAAAGGGGAATGAAAAATATTTGGTTTTTTGAGGTCATAAATCAAATTGGTCTTTGGGTTATCTTGTAGTTAGAGGCACATTAAGTTTTCCATTCTTTACAGTGTATTTCCCTCTCTTAAGGTATAGTTTCTTTCCATTTTTGTTACCTACAAAAGTATTTTTATCAATCGTAATGATAGTACCGTTGTACTGACGTGGCCAGGTAGCAGTAAAAATTAAAAATGATTTGTCTTGCTTAATCTGAACGGCTGGTCTCACTTTTGAAAAGTTCTGTATTTTAGAAGTGATCTTCAATGGAGTTCTGGTAGTCAACTCTCCACCCCATTTCAAGTAAAGTAGGCTATCTCTGATGGTAAAACCATTTTGAAAATCTTCGTCAAGGCTTATGGTTGGTTCCGGACTATTATCTGCATGAGCTGTATTGGCAAAAGTAAGACAAGACAAAACGGCTAGAATAGTTAATATCTTCTTCATTGTAGTGATTGTTCTTTAATATTAAAATTAATTAAAATGTGTTTCTAAAGTACTTAAATTTTTTGAGTGAAAAATCCATGTAATCAAACATTGTATTTAAGCCTTCTATTGTTATGTGTTTTTAGATTTAAAAATGTCCGGAAGAATTTCACTTTTTTTTAAAAAAAGAAAAGAATTACAAATGCCAAAGGCACAACTTGTTGAAATTGTGCCTTTTATGTCGAATAATTATTTTAAAAAATTATTCAGTTTAATTCATCGAATCCCTCACTTCCTGAATCCCATCTAAAATCCAGGGCATTAATTCTGATACTGTAGGATGTACTAAGACTACCTTGCGATAATGTCGACATGGAATTTGACTGTGCATGATGGTGGCAAACATATTGATAATTTCATCTCCTCCTACACCCAATATAGAAGCACCTAATATCATATCTGTTTCTGCATCAACTAGTAATTTTGCAAAACCTTTGGTCTCACCCATCTCTTTGGCTCTACTGATCTTGGCCATAGGGCGTACTGCTTTTAAGATTGGCCTACCACTTGCCAATGCTTCTTTCTCTGACATCCCCACTCTGCCTAAAGGTGGATCAGTAAACAAGCCATATACCATATTGCGCTTAGAAAGAGCGCGATCTCCACCATATAATAGATCCAACACAATTTCTGCATCATTGACTGCTGTATGGGTAAAAGCTCCATGCCCATTGACATCACCCACGGCAAATATACCTTCGACATTGGTTCTGCAAAAATCATCCACTTCAATATATCCTCTTGCCCCTAGCTTAATACCAGCAGTAGCTGGGTGGATGGTATCACTATTGGTAATGCGGCCAATAGCAAGTAAAAGGTCACTACCCACGATAGTTTGTTCTTTGCCATTTCGTTCTATGGTGAGTGTAACTTTGCCATCATTTTGAGTGACAGATTTTGCATTTGATTTACAAAGAATTTCTATACCTTCTTCTTCTAAGAATTCTTGTATGGCATCAGCCACATCTTTATCCTCTCTTGGCATCAATTGATCAGCTCTTTGTATGATTGTTACCTTAGAGCCAAAGCGCCTGAATACCTGGGCAAATTCAACACCGATGTATCCACCACCAATGATAATGAGGTGTTCAGGCAAGCTTGTTTTATCTAACAGTTTTGCACTATCCATCCATTCTACTTGATCGATGCCTTCAATTTGTGGTATGCGAGGGCGAGTACCTACATTGATATAGATGTTCTTTCCTTCAATAATGTCTTCACCAACCTTTATAGTTTTGGGACCGGTAAATGCTCCTTTCGCATAGATTAAGTCCACGTTTTCAGTATTCATCATCCAATTTGTCAATCCATCACTACTTGCATTACGGACTTCATTCATTCTTTCTCTTATTCGGTCATAATCAATTTCTATAGTACCTGTTTTAAAGCCAAAAAAGCTTCCTCTATTTGATAAGTGGATAGCTCTGGCGCAAGCCACCAAGGTTTTGGTAGGGGTGCAACCATAATTGACACAACTGCCCCCTACCTTATTGGCTTCAATAACAGCAATAGTATCTCCGGTAGGAATTAACTTACCAAGCAAGGTTCCTGTAGCCTGTCCTGTACCTAAAATGATGTGATCGTATTGTTTCATTTTGTTTGGTTTCATTTGCCTAATGATACTGTAATATTTGACCTTTTTCAGCCTAAGTTTGCTATTGTTCTTTATTTCAAACCCATTAGACTTTATTCTAAATAATTTTGTATGTCCCAAAAAGCGTCTTTTAAATCAATAC
>JBCBCD010001069.1:0-2718 GCA_038530915.1 Bacteroidota bacterium | reverse complement strand
TTGAAAAATATCAACTTACCGATCAGGATGTAGATCGCATAGTACAAATGGCATGGGAAGACCGTACCCCATTTGAAGCCATTGAATTCCAATTTGGACTAAAAGAAGCGGAGGTCATCAAATTGATGAAGCACGAAATGCGTTTGAACAATTGGAAAAAATGGCGTGCCAGAGTGCAAGGACGAAGTACAAAGCATGCTAAATTAAGAGTAGAAGGAGTTGATCGTTTTCATTCAAAGATGCAAAGATCCATTGCGAGTAATAGGATTTCCAAGAAGAAGTATTAATCACTACTGACCTTTTTGCAGATTGCAGAATAAAGTAGTCGATAGATTCATAGCAAGTCTCAATTAGTACATGAATGCAAAGCCATCAATTATTAAGAAAAAACCTGGCGCAAAAAATTAACCTAACGGATGATGAATTTGAAATTATTACTTCATTTTTCAAGTCCAAATTCATTAAAAAAAAGAAAGATTTTTTAAGAGAAGGAGAGGTCTGTCATCATTTAGCTTTTGTAACTAAAGGCGCAATTCGGTCTTACTCAATTGATATGAAGGGCATAGAGCACGTTGTACAAATTGCTCTGGAAAATTACTGGATTTCTGATTTGTATAGTTTTCTAAATTTCACACCTAGTGAATTAACTATTGAGGCGATAGAAGATACAGAAGTCTTACTAATTTCTTATTTCGATTTAGACAGAATGTATTTGGAGGTTCCTATAATTGAACGTTTTTTCAGAAAATTATTCGAGCGCGCTTATTCTGTGACTCTCCAACGTCTCAATGCTGATCATAGTGAACCTGCAGATGTGAGATATCGCAACCTAATAGAGTCTCATCCTGATTTAATCCAAAGAGTACCACTTATGCATATTGCCTCCTACTTAGGAATCACTCCTGAAACCCTAAGTCGTATTAGAAGGAATTTATAAGAACTTCTCTACAACTCGTTTCTCCCTCCTATTAGCAGCCAGTTCTAAACTGCCAAAGTAAGTTTTGTCTTTTCACTTGATCTACATCAATCTCATTTCTTATTCTATGTCAAAGGAATTGCTTTCCAAAGGCTACATCTTTGTACTGTCAATTAAATTAATTCAAGACAAAAAAAGATTTAACAATGGAAGCATTAACAGTAAAGTCAACAGGCCTTGAAGACCGCATCAATGACTTGAATAAAATGATCTTGCAAGGCAAAATATTAGAAGCATTCGTAAAATTCTATGCTCCTAATGTAATCATGCAGGAAAATGAAAACGAACCGACTATTGGTAAGGCCGCTTGTCGTATAAATGAAGAAGCATTCGTAAATAATATCACAGAATTCAGAGGCGCATCTGTAAAAAATGTGATTGTGAGCGATAACATCACCACTGTAGAATGGGAATTCGATTTCACACATGCTGAATGGGGTGAGAGAAATTACACTCAAGTTGCAGTACAACGCTGGAACGATGAAGGGCAGATTGTAAATGAAAAATTCTATTACAACAGCTAATCTTTAATAAACGAAAGATCAACCTTATTTAAATCACTTTAAACAACTTTAAACAAACAATCATGAAATTTTCAATTTTTTTAGCAACAGCACTTTTGGTAGCCTTTTTTACTTTCACTAGCAGCCTAAATGCTCAAACATATATCGCAGCAACACCTGATAACTATACAGGACTCACTCAACAAGCAGAGAAACTGCGTCAAAAAAATAATTTGACAGCTGAAAATGCAGTCTTACTCATCGTTGATCATCAAACAGGTTTAATTCCTGGGGTCACAGACATCAACCCTCATGAATACAAGCAAAAATTGATGGCCTTAGCAGAAATAGGAAAAGTATTCAACTTACCTACTATTCTAACTACTAGCCGTGAAATAGGTGTCAATGGCTTCTTGATTCCAGAACTGCAAGAAATTTTACCAGATGCACCAGTGATTCGCAGACCAGGGATGATTAATGCATACGCATACGAACCAGTTCGAAAAGCTATTGAAGCAACTGGACGCAAGAAAGTGATTATCGCAGCTATTACTCTAGAAACTTGTGTATTGTTCCCAGCAACTGATATGCTGGATGACGGTTACGAAGTCTATCCTGTGCTAGATGCAAGTGGCAGCTGGAGTAAATACGACTTCGAAGCTGCATCGCAACGTTTGTCTAGATTGGGTGCTAATTTGACTTCTGTATTCTCTGTGTTATGTGAGTTACAATACGATTGGCGAATGCCTACCGCTCAACAAGCAGGTGCCATCTTCAAGAAGTATTTACCTCAATACTCTTACTCGATTGATGCTTATATCAACTACATTTCCGAGCGTTACAAAAAAGTACCTGAAGAATGGGGGGAGCGTGCGGAAAATAAATAATTCATTATTAGTCATAAAAAGGAGGAGCGAAATGCTCCTCTTTCTCCTTATAATCTAATAGTCATGATTAAAAAAATTTTAGCTACAGATCACAAAAAGGCGAAGGCTTTGAATTTCACATCCTATTCTTAGGCTTAGCAGGAGTACTACTTATTTCAGGAAGTGGTGCATTTTCTAAATTATAATCATTGCTGTGCTGGCAACATGAAAGCAATACCAAAAACAATAACGCTTACAATAAGGCCATACATGAAAATACTATAACAGATTCTCAGGTATTTGTACTTTTTGGCCAATACAATTCCAAGGTAATATAAATCACGAGTCATAGAACTATAGAGGAAGTCGCTAT
>JBCBCD010001068.1:0-2722 GCA_038530915.1 Bacteroidota bacterium | reverse complement strand
GTGATTAGATACTACATATAAACTGAAGGGCTAAGGGAGGCAAAAAATATATGGTATGCTATTCAATGACATTAATTGTCAGTGAAATACCTATTGGGATTGCGTAAGCCCATTAGTTTTAGTTTATAATGTAATTAATGAGCATTTATAATTTCGGCTAATAACTAGTTGGTCTATTTATAATCTTTAAAATGGATTTATTTAATTTTTGCGCATCTCAAAAACACATCCCATGATCGGATTACGCTTACTTCCGTTTCTTTTCTTGGCGACGACCTATATGCTTCAAGCACAGCAACTTTCGTTGTTTACTCAATATCGCGAGAACGCCGCAATCATCAATCCTGCAGCTCTGGAAAGCGATTTTCTAGCTTTTGGACATAATGCAACAATAGGAGTTTCCTATAGAGCTCAGTGGGTAGGTCTTTCTGGAGCACCTACAACACAAACGCTTAGAGGTTCCTATTTGAACACAGAGTGGAGTGGAGTCACTTTGATGGCGGGTGGTCATTTGATTAATGATCAGACTGGACCTACAGGATTTACAGGCTTGTATGGTAGAGTAGCAGCAATATTGACCAACGATGTACAAGTTGGTGGCTTGATTTTGGGTCTTTCAGCTGGTTTTGTACAGTACAGAGTGAATGCTTCAGAGATTTTACTTCAAGATCCTAATGATGTTCTTGGTACAGTAGATCAGACCCAAGGCTACCCTGATATTGGGGCAGGCCTTTATTTTTATCAGACTATTGGAGGACCTCGCGGTGAAGACTACTTCTATGCAGGAGTTTCTGTTCCTCAGGTCTTTGGACTGGACTTGGCTTTTCAAAATGACGCTGGAGAATACAACATCCAACGTGTACAACACATTTATGGAATGCTGGGTATGTATAAGTTCTTTGATAATGGTGGTTTTCTTGAACCTTCTGTATGGGTTAAATCTGTTAGTGGTGCTCCTATTAATGCTGATGTTAATCTTAGATACCAGATGCCATCTGCTTTGTGGATAGGTGCTGGTGGAGCAACAAGTGGTACGGCTCACCTTGAAGGTGGTCTTACAATTGGTGAAGATGCTGGTTTTACCAATACTTTGCGAATAGGTTACGGGTTTGACTATTCATTTAGCTCATTCGGACCAGCAGCAGGTAGTACTCATGAAGTTAACCTTTCATTCTCATTTGGTGGATATTAATACCATCCATTTAGATCTGAATGATTATTGTAAATAATAAGTTTCTAGATTATAGAAACTTGAGAAGAGTAGTGATTTAAATAAAATGGATATTATCCCAAATTCAAAAGTTTCATGAAAAAGATAATTGCACTATTGGTGCTTGGGTGGGCGTTGCATACTTCTCTTATTGCTCAGCCGACGATAACCATTTCGAATGCCAGTCCGGAAATTGGCGAAGAAGTTTGTTTGGATATAACCGTAAAAGATTTCACAGATATCCTGTCCATGGAATTTACTATTGCATGGGATTCTACTGTACTTCAGTTTGATAGGGTAGATAACTTTGATTTGAGTGGCTTAAGTGCTGCCAATTTTGATCAGACAATGACAGACTCAGGGGTCCTGCCCCTATCCTGGCTTTTCAATACCTGTGAATCTGGCTTACCGGGTTTGACCATCGATGACGATACCCGGATATTCTCCGTCTGCTTTACAACGATAGGAGCATATGGTGCCTATTCTGATGTACGGATTACGAATAGTCCTACTGATATTTTAGTTACGCGTTTTAACGCATGTAACAATAATAATAATATTGGTCTTTTTGCAGAGGATGGTTATGTGTCTACTGAAGTCCGACCCCTAACCTTAATTGCTTCAGAAGCAACCGGTAATCAAGGTGAATTAGTAACGGTAGATTTTTCTGTTTTAGGTTTTGATGATTTGACGAGTATGCAGTTTTCTGTAAACTGGGACCCATCAATTATTCAATTTGAAGATCTCATTGTACTGGAAAATCTAACGAACCTTGCAGAAAGTAATTTCGCCACACCCGGAGGGGGGCAAACTTCTCCAGGTAATATGACCTTGTCTTGGTCTTTTGTTGATATTGTAAATAATACAGGGGTAAGTTTGAACGACAGCACCCTCATCTTTCAGGTCAATTTTAGGGTAGTTGGAGATTGTGAAACTTCTTCAGCCATCCAGTTTAGTGGTTCACCTACTTCTATAGAAGTCACGAATACCATTCAAGCAGGCTTCAACATTACTGTTCAACAAGATGATGGTAGTGTACAGGTTGGAGATTGCGATCCGACCGGTTTACAATTGTTTGCAGATTGTGGTACTCCTAAGAATATCAATGATGAAGTCTGTGTCGAAGTGACAGCCGGAGCGCTGGAAGATATTACTGACTTAGAGTTTTTATTGGAATGGAATGACAACATACTTGACTTTAAAGAAGTTAGAAATATTTCTAATAGACTATTCGGGTTTAACAGTGCCTTTGATGTAAGCAATGTGGTGAATGGTGTATTAGGGGTAGATTGGGAAGGACCCTTTGGTTTGAGTGGGGATTTGTCAGATGGAGATAAACTATTTGATGCATGTTTTGATGTTGTTGGTTTAGGGGGTAACAGTCCAATTAGGTTCGGTGGAAGCCCGGCCAGGGTTCGTGTCAATAATGGACCTAATATTGGTATTGCACCCAATAACTGTGAAATTGTAGTCAACCAACAACATCAAAACATGCATCAAATAGTTTATCTC
>JBCBCD010001067.1:0-2727 GCA_038530915.1 Bacteroidota bacterium | reverse complement strand
GGAGGATATAGCAATGAATCTTGCCGAGGGAGAGTGTAATAAAACGATGTCATCTGAAATTTTACCCACTTGGTCAGATAATTGTTCTACAGTACTTGATTATAGGATAGAGGAAGATGTTCAGCCAGATTCAGAAAGTGGGGGGTTAGTTACCACACCTGTATTTATTTGGACAGCAGGTGAATTATCAAGCTATGAATTTGGAGTAGGAACAAGTGAAATTACATATAGGCTACAAGATAATACAGGCTTTAATCAAACTTGTTCTTTCTTAGTGACGATTAATGATGAAGAAGCACCCGAAGCCAATTGCCAAAACGTTACGATTCAACTTGATGATTCAGGCAATGCAACACTAACTGCTTTACAAGTAGACGACGCTTCTACTGATAATTGTAGTATCGTAAGCAGAACACTGGATCAAGCCAGTTTTGACTGTACAGATGCTGGCAAAAGAAGGACCGTTACTCTTACCATAAAAGATGCTGCCGGAAATATGGATCAATGTTCTGCATATGTTTTTCCTAAAGACAATGTGACTCCGGAAGCTAAGTGTCGAAGTATTAATGCGACTTTAGATCCTATCGATGGTACTTATACTTTAACAGCTGAAATGATAAACGCTGGGTCTGTTGATGCCTGTGGAATTGCTAACTTAATATTAGATAAAACTAATTTTGATTGTAATGACAAAGGCAATAACATCGTAGAGCTTACAGTAGTAGATAACAATAATAAACAAGCTACTTGTACTGCTAATGTCAATCTCACAGATGCAACTGCTCCTGTAGCAATTTGTCAACCTATTACGGTTCAACTGAATGAAAGTGGCAATGCTTCTGCGACTGGTGAAATGGTCAATAATGGGTCTAGTGATGCCTGCGGAATTTTCAGTTTTACGCTGGATAAAACGAACTTCGATTGCAACAATGTCGGGGATAACTCGGTAACGCTAACCGTAACTGACAATAATAACTTAACGGCTACTTGTAATACTACCATAACAGTTGAAGACAACATCGCACCTGAAGCCAAATGCCAACCTACAACCGTACAACTTGATAACAATGGCATAGGTACAACTACTGCAGCAACAATAGACAATGGTTCTACCGATGCCTGTGGAATAGCTAATCTATCGCTCAATCAGACCATGTTTGGTTGTGGTAATAAAGGGAGGGTTCCTGTTACACTTACGGTAACTGACGTAAATGGCAATGTGGCTACTTGTGCTACGACAGTCACAGTTGAAGATAAGGTAGCACCTCGTGCAGTATGCAATCCTTTAACCGTACAGCTTAATTCTAGCGGAACGGCCAGTGTTCCTGCCGTTGAAGTAGGTCTTGGTTCAGAAGATGCTTGTGGAGTTACAAGTATTACAATTAGCGATGGAAGCTACGATTGTGAAGATGTTGGTGAAAATCCTGAAACCATCACTGTCACGGATGTAAATGGCAATGTATCTACTTGCAATACTACAATCACAGTAGAAGATAAAATTGCTCCTACAGCAATTTGCCAACCCATAACTATTCAGTTAGATGAAAATGGTAATGCTTCTACAACAGCGGTGGCCATCGATAATGGTTCAAGTGATATTTGTGGAATATCCAATTTGACATTGGATAAAACAAACTTCGATTGCTCGGAAAAAGGGGATAATCCGGTAACCTTATCAGTGAGAGATAATAATGGAAATACCAGCACTTGTAATGCTACAATCACAGTTGAAGATAACAGGACTCCAACAGCAGTATGTCAAGACATTACAGTCCAATTAAATGGGACTACCTTAAATCTAAACCCCTCTTTGGTTGGTGGTAACTCTTATGATAACTGTGGAATATCCAGTTTGACATTGGATAAAACTTCTTTTAACTGCTCAGACATGGGATCCAATGATGTTACCCTTACCATTTCGGATGATGAAGGGGCTTTGAGTGCTTGTAGTGCTGTAGTTACCATTGAAAATGGCATTGATTTACCCAACGGATATTCTACCACTTCACTAGGGCCTACTTTTGGCGATGCCACCTACAATGCCTGTGAAGAAGAATTCACTTTAAATACTGGCAGAACAAGTACTTACAATTACAGAGAAGGATGGGGCGAAATGACTTATTTGACCTTGGAAGGAGATTTTATTTATTCTGTGCAACTGAAAAGCCACTCTTCTAATGCTGTAGCTGGATTAATGGTAAGGCATGGTAGTAGCTCCGGAGATATGATGGGTTTCGTTGGAAAATATGGTTATGGCTTTACAGGTGGTGTAACTTTAAATGGCAGTGGCCGGGTTATGAGAACTGGCTCTAGTAGGGGAAGTCGAGCTGTGGTATTCACTGTTACGCGTACTGGCAATACACTTACTTTTACGCAGGGTAGGACTACCTTATTGCAAATGGAATTGAATATGGGATCCAATGCTATGGTTGGTATGTTTGTAAGCAGCTCTAATGATGATGAGGCAACAGCGACTTTTCATAATGTTTCGTATTCAGGCTCTGTCGTTAACTCAACTGCAAGCATAGCAATGTCTTCAGTTAATACAGTATCCCCCTTGAGGGGGCAAGAGGGTGGCATAACCACCTTAGAACTCAATACCTACCCCAATCCAACTCAAGGCTTAGTGAATATTGAGCTAAAAGATATTATTGGGAATACAGCTGTATTAAAAGTATATAATACAATCGGTGAAATCACATATACCATGCCCAAGTTTTTAGTATA
>JBCBCD010001066.1:0-2732 GCA_038530915.1 Bacteroidota bacterium | reverse complement strand
TGCTTGAACATAAAGCTTAACCTGAACATCCTAAGCCTTCCACTATTTGAAGGATTATTAACAAATTGGAAGAATTTCAAAGTTGGTGACTTTATTTCAAGCAAATAATGTGAGAAGGAATGCAATATATTGATGTTTGATTGGTAGCAGGTAATATACCAGAGCTATTGCTTTTTGTGAGTGATTTTGATTCAATGTCCCATTTAGTAAACTCCCCTTTTTTGACTAAGTAACATTCTATTTTTCCGTTTGGAATTGTTTTAAGAAATGCTGGCTTTTCGACTATAAATAATTGATACCTATCAACGTATTTGGCTACAGTTGGGATTCTTGGATGTTCCTCAATTAGTACCATTTTGTCTAATTTTTACAATTATACAAATATTCAAACCCCTACTTTGCAAGGGTGAAACAGATATTGAATAAAGTAAAAAATAGAAATGAAAAAGCAAGGATTATTATTGACCATGATGTGTATGGCTTTGATGACTGTAGCTCAAACTAAAATTGAAATAGATGGAGGCATAAAGGGGGAACGATTCTCCTTGACAAGGAATTGGGGGAACCTCAATTATGAGGTATTTGGAAAGGGTGATCCTTTACTCATTCTTCATGGGAACGGAGGTTCTGTAAAAGGGAAATATCATATCATTCCAAAACTTTTGGAAAATCACCAAGTAATCGCTGTAGATAACAGATGTCATGGCTTAAGCGATTGTCCTGAGGGCAATTTAGATTACTTTGATATGGCTGATGATATAATAGCGCTAATGGAGAGTTTGAGATATGAGAAATACAGCTTATGGGGGCATAGTGACGGTGGTATATTGGGCCTAATCATTGGATATAAATTGACGAACAAAATAGATCGCATGCTACTTTCCGGAGTAAACACTAAACTATCTGGACTAAAACCAGAACTAGTGGCTATGATGAGCAATTATGAGCAACTACCAGATCCTAAAACAAGGACACAAGTCTCATTAATGTTACATCAAAAGGAAATCCCGATGGACAGTATCCGTAAAATCAATGTTCCAGTCATGTTGATGGTGGGTGATAGGGATGCTGTTTTAATGGAACATACGATGGAAATATTCCAAGCTTTACCTATGTCAAATTTATGCGTTCTGCCAGCATCATCGCATTTTATTGGTAATGAAAAGCCCAATCATATTATATATTGGATTAAGGAATTTAATAAGCCCTTTTCCGCTCCGTCTACTGTAGAAATTGCTACTAAAATGGCAAAATCCATGTTTAAAAACTAAGTAAGCAAGTGGTTGGACCCAATAGGTAGTATTTCTTTTTGAGCCTCCTATCTGGCTACTGCCTAATACTAAGGCAGGTAGAAGGCATATTCGCAAGGTAATTCATATCAACTAAGCATTCAATATAGGGTAGCTCAAAAGATGACATCATAAAGTGATAGTTATTTAACCAAGTTACTACTCAAAACAATATCTCGAATTTTTGTTTCAAAATGGTAGACTACCTTAGGGTCTTCATGGTCGTGATAAACATTTTCCAACACAATGATATCTAATTTTTTATCTGGGACATAGATTTTAATGTTTACAAATCCCATTCCTCTTCCTCGGTGACCAATGTATTTTATAGGCTCATTTTCATTGATATTTACACCATAACCGTACTTCAAGTCCTTGTCGATTTCGGTATTATCTATCACATCAGTGGTAATCATGAGATGATAGGTTTCTTCTTTCAAGATACCTCCATTATGTAACTTTTTGTCCCAAAGGTTTAAATCATAAGCATTAGAAACCATTCCTCCTCCAGGAAGAAACTCCTTCCAGGATTCTTCTGTAAATTTATATTCCTCAAAAGTTGCAATTCTAAAATCATCTTCAAAAATCCAATGGCCATCTATCAGATTAGCATCAGTTTGACCAAATTCATACGCGTAAGAATTTTTCATATCTAATTCACGAAAGAGCGAATTGGCAACTTCTGCGAATTTTTTGCCCTTTACATTTTCTAATATTCTACTTAACAAGCCGTAAGCAGGATTGCTATAATAAAAATCTGTTCCCAGCTCAAAGGCTAAAGGTTTATTAATGTCTGTCACGCCGGATGACATGTTTAACAGATGATGAATTGTTACTGAATCCGCCCAAGATGGATTGAAATTTGGTAGGTAATTTTTAATAGGTTTGTGTAAATCAATGGTACCATTCTCAACTTCTCTTAAAATTAATACTGCAGTAACCTGCTTACTGTTAGAGAATATTCTGAATTTATTCTCCAAAGAAATTGGCTTCTTTGTATCGAAATCAGAATAACCGTATTCTTTTTTGTAAACAATATCATCATCTTTACTTATCAAGATGACTCCATTAAAAAAGTGAGGTTCTTTAATTTGTATTAAACTGTCAATTCTCTCCAAATAGTCGTCTGCTAACGCTATGTTCTGAATATCTTTAGCAGTATCATTCTTATTACAGCTAAACATAGAAATAGTAACAAGTACCAGCGACATTTTAAGGATATACTTCATTTGATTAATGGTTTACCAACGGTTTGGTTTATTAAGTGCAGTGGCCATTAGGCACTATGACCTCATACACATTGTTAGATCTAGTTTTAGATACAAATAAGAAAAAAGAAAATTGGAACTATAATTTTCATTTACTCAATTGTTTTGTGAACATTTTATGTATGATCTTCAAATACACATTAATCTTTAGCAAAATGAAGTAATCTATGTAAGG
>JBCBCD010001065.1:0-2744 GCA_038530915.1 Bacteroidota bacterium | reverse complement strand
ACTGTGAAAATAATCCAGTGGATTAAAGACCAGTAAGAGTGCAAACACCAAACAATAGGAGGTGTTGAGTACAACTCTATTCATAATCTTGAGTTATTTTAAAAAATCGGGAATATATTTGTTTTTACTGTGTATACCTTTTGTACAATAACTTTCAAGCGCTGCCTCACTATACTTGATACGTATCAACACACTTTTTACGAATAGGGAAACTAAAAGGTTACTTCATATTCTAATCAATTAATTATGAATAGGTATTGAAGTAGTCAAACAAGACAACAATGTCGTGATTTATTTTTTACTTAACGGTAGGACAACTATTCTCAGAACAGTTATAAACGCACACAAAAATATAAAAAGGGAAGTAGAAAGCAAGCGAAACCAGCTTACAATTTTAGTATCTTTTACAAAGTGCCTCCTGCACATCCCATCTAGCCTCTTCCTGATTCCAATAAATGGCATAACAATGGGCTTTTTCCAGAAAGTAAATGACTTCCTTACTTTCGACCTTATACTTTGTTCTTATTCTTATATAACAGCCTTTGTTTTCTCCCATGAGATAAGTTGAGGCAAACGATGATTGTAATCTGTATTGTTGAGTTTTTCCTTCTTTAAAACACTCGTCCCAACATAAACTAAACTGTATGCCCTGACTAGGATGATAATTGCCAATTAAAATGCTATTCATCATAATATATTCCCCTGGCTCCTCTGCCAAAGAGCGCCAGTTGGACCCTTTATCCTTATGAAAATAATCCGTCTGTCTTGGCTGGGCCAAAATAAGATTACTACTAATGAATAGTAAAATCAATAAGTAGAGATACTTCATTTTTCAATAATGCATAACATTGAATGAATTAAATGGGTTGTTGGTTGTTTGGAATTTATTCCAAAAAAATAAATAAGGTAAAGCAGCATTTATGCTGCGTAAAAACCAAGAACCAAAAACTACGAACCAGAAGTGGTGTTTTTCCTAGAACTATTATCAAACTTCCCTAACAAATAACCAGCAATGGTTCCCATTAGACCTAAAATAGGTGCAATTTGTTCATTGCCATAGCCGGCTGTCACCAGAAATAAAGAACCGATGATGATTAAGGTGACTACAAAATATTTGAAGGCTGTATCTATGTCTCCTTTTGTTCTGTTAAAAAGATAAACTTCAGCAATGATAACCACGAGTCCAAAAACCAATACGCCTATGGACATGTACAGTTCTTGTACCGTTTTTTGAGGGCCAAATACCTGACCATTTTCACCTATAGAAGGAGGAGTATTTCCGGCTTGTGCCTGCAGTGCCTCAACCTGCACATTATTTAATGAAGGATAAAAAATGGCGAAAGCCAGCAATACAAGCAAGACGAAGAAAGTGAAGTTGCGCATGATCAAGTGGGTTTTTATACATTTTAATCGAATTTGAGGCGCAAATTATTGCCCATATCTACGTTCCAGTCTTAAAAGGTCCGTGCGATGTTGAGCTTTGGTCTTAGCCAATTCGGATTTGTTCTGTAGCGACAATATACTTCTTTCTTTCTTGCTTTTCTTTTCTTGCCGAGCTGTTCTCATTTTAGCCTTATGGGTCAATCTTAGTTGCTTGAGTTGTTGCTTTTGTCGTTTCTTAAGTGACTTTTTTTCTTGTTTAAAAAGGTATTGTTGGTTGAGTAATTGTTCAGAGCTTTTGTTGATACTCACCGGAAAGATACTGATGTAATAACTACAACTTGGTCGTTGTGCTTTGATGCCTAATTGCGATAGTCGGTTAATAGTTCTTACTGAGATGGTTTCACAAATATCTTCCCACGTACTATAACTTTGTTCGGTAAATGTTTCATGGAAGACATTCAGAATTTCATTGAAAAATACACCTCCTTCCTGATTAATGAATGTATAATATTCTTTATCTGCACCAAATAAATCGATGCATTTGGTATAGTTATCTATTTCACTGAATAATGCTTTATATTTCTGTGTACGATAAGCATTAGATACACCTCCTTTGGGAGTCAATTTGGTAACCGGGCTACTACCCACTAATAAGTCGGGTGGAGCATTATAATCAGACTGAGTTCTATTACATGCCAATACAATGGATAGCATAACGGAAGGTCTTTTCTCCCTGATAATAGATTGTACATCGACAAAATTGATGGAGTTTTCATAACTATTCATAAACAGCATAGGTGCTGTAGAAGGCATGTCTGAATGTCGATAGCCGTGTCCTACATATGCAATGATCACAATATCTCCCTCCAGGTAAGACATTTCGTAATCAATTACTTGTAATAACTTCTCTCGATTGAATTCTAACCCACTGATTTTGTATTCATGTAAAGTGTAGATATCCAGATACTGCTGTATCAATCGCACCTCTCTGTCAATATCCAGTTCTATACTTTTAGTGGCTTCTCGGATGATGTAATCCTGATTCTCCGAATCAAAGATTTTTAGCAAATGAATGTGCCTGGTTTCCGCCTGAGAAAAAACAGCACTGGTTAATCCCAGCAATAAGAATATGGGAAAAATGGATCGTATCGTTTTGGGACGTATCATTTTATAGTGTATTACTATTCATATACGAAAGGATTGTTGAATTAGTATGGATGGTGGATTTTTTAATATATGTGTAGGGTGTAGAGGGGTAATTATATTTCTAATGTTTTAATTCTATGCTCCTCATGTGTTTGTGAAAATAGTGACATATATTTTGTGGAGTGAAGTAGTAATCCAAAACTTTCCCCCTTCAT
>JBCBCD010001064.1:0-2745 GCA_038530915.1 Bacteroidota bacterium | reverse complement strand
CCTTCTTGGAATCCATATAATTATGTACCTGTTAAAACACCCCATAAAGATTCTGCTTTAAGTTTGCCATGATTATTAGCTAATGATTTTAGAAGTGTTTGATCACTAACAGTTACTCCTTCATCTAAATTTCCATTATCCCAGTTACCTTTTGTGTGTAAATGATCTACTTTGCTACCTTCAACATGCTTCTCCTTTCGAACCCTTCCGTTTTTATCCACAGAATATTCATGATCAAGTCCATTTGGTCCTGAGCCTATATACATTGGCCTTCCGTTAACTTCTGGTGGAGTATAATCCTCACCGTTTGGTCCACACCCAACACAACTAAGACCATCCGGATCAATTGCATTCATTGGAGTGTTTTGTACATAATTATATGGATTCCAAGAAGGTGTAGTTTCCGCCAACGGATCAATTACATTCCACCTCGCAATACTAGCATCATACCACCTAGCTCCATAATCTAACCAATTCAACCCAAAGTCTTCATTCAATTCCTTGCCGTTATACCGGTAATTGGATTCCTTTCCTGGACTACTTATCCAAGATCCGTTCATATTCATTCCAAATGGATAATAGTGATTCTCACTGATTACTTCATTGGAATCAGGGTGCGCATATATGTCAATTTTTCCATTTCCTTCTTTATCAGTGGGGGGGCCTCTTCTTTGTCTCACCTAAAACAACTATTTAAGTAAGGGGCAATAAAGAATTATTCAATGACAAGTCATTGTAGCGATAATGATCTTAACTGACTATTCCAACTAAGTAAACTATGATTTTAATTCATCTAAAGATATACTCAGTTTTTGAATAGTTTTCTGAATGCGCGCCACTTTCATTTGACGTATTTTTTGAGCATACTCCTCACTACCCATAGGCTTAAAGCTTTGTTTATCAGACAGCATGTGATAAACTATTACAGCAATTTTTCTAGCTGTAGCAGTGATAGCAACAGCTCGATTCTTTTTGAAGGCTATTCTTCTAAAGAAATCACCAAGTGGTGTATCCTTTTGCCTACCCACTGAGTTAGCTGCCTTTCTAAAAGCATTAGCCAAGCGATTTTTCTTCTTTTGTGTTCTGTTGGAAATAATTTTACCACCAGTAATCCTTTTATTCGGCGCTAAGCCTAACCAAGAAGTAAAGTGTTTGGCACTCGCAAATGAGTCCGATAAATTCAATCCTGTTTCTGACACTAAGGTCATTAACAAGGAATAACTCACTCCATGGATTTGCATCAAATCTACTCCATCGCTGAGTTGATAAGCCAATTGATCAATAGCTACAGCAGGGGTGTTTTTTTGACGTTGCTTTTTTTTTCCGGGCTATACACTAATTCACGTTGACCTGTTTGCTCTGTTTTGGCCTTTAATAAAGAATCGATTTTTTGATCGCATTGCTTTATTTGTTCCCATTGGAAGTTATACAGTTCCCATGCTTGTTGTAGGGTAAATAAGTATTGCTCATGCCATTGTCCTGTTAAAGCCTTTGCTATCTCTTCTTTACTAGCCCTAACCCTGTGATCGGCTAATGCTGCTAGTTGCTTGCCATCTCGCTGTCCATCCAATATCGCTCGAATAATGGCCTTGCCACTTTTGCCTGTGATATCTGATAATACTATCGGTAATTGAAGATTCATCAAAACCAAAGCTTTTTGCATTCTTGAAACGCAACGAGCTGCCCCCTCAACTAAGCTTTGTCTGTGACGATTGTAGGTCCGTAATTCTTCTGTAAATTCATCCGGTTGAAAACTACCTTGTAGTAAGCCTGCTCTGTGTAACTGCCATATCCAATGGCAATCTGCCATGTCCGTCTTTTTGCCTCGCACATTTTTTACATGGCTAGCATTGACTAAGAGTACCTCAAAACCATAAGCCTGGAGAATTAAAAATAAGGGCTTCCAGTAAATGCCCGTACTTTCCATAGCTACTGTCCTTACTTTGTGTATTTGAAGCCATTTTGCTAATTCATGATGGTCTTCTGTAAAAACACCAAATTCTCTGACTTGCTCTTTAGTCTCGCCCACACACACCCAGTTAGATCGACTGCCAATATCTATGGCTGCCGCATGGGGATTAACTAAAGCAAACGAAACGGATGGCTTAGACTTCTTTTTCATACATTTAGATTTTAGGAGAATCTCCAAATAAGTTGAATAAGATGGGTTGAACTCTCACCTACGGGATAAGATGGGGGCGCATCTTTCACCAATGACTTATTTCCAGTATTCAACTCGAATCAAACTTGACCACGAACTCTCTTCGTATCAATTCAAAGAGGGATTTCTATTTGGAAATTCTCATGACTAAACTACTGAAAACCAGTGCTTAACTTTGTTTTAACGACTTATTTTTCAAAATATTTTAATAGGGACTTGAAACAAAGAAGCAAAAGCCAGGGCTGTATTTTTTTTTTAACGCTGGGAACCACTCAAAAAGTCTAAACCCAATAAACTCGCCTTTTGAGCTTTGTATCTTCACTTAATGCGCTAAGGTTGCGCGGTCTAATAGTCAACTCTTAGCCTTCTTGTGGCTCATATAGTATTTGGTTTTTTACGACTTTTTGAGTGGCTCTCAGCTAAAAGAAATAAGGCCGGTAGAGTGATTAGGGAAATTGACTTGCGGGTGGCTTCCTTTAGGAAAAGAAGGCGAGGGAGGGCCAATGGAAGTATATTCTAAAAGAAAGCGGCCGATTAAATACAAGATAGATTAGGCTATTATCTAGTGAAAAGCAAAAGGCATG
>JBCBCD010001063.1:0-2756 GCA_038530915.1 Bacteroidota bacterium | reverse complement strand
GGGACAATGAATTAGAACGCTCAGCATTGGTATTTGACTGCTGAGCATTTGTTACAATAGTACCACAAAGCAATAGAAAAAGCAGTAAATGGTGCTTCATATAAATTGTGGTTTAATATGACATTAATTTAAATGTAAAATAACAGATAATCTTAGGAAATACAAACGATCCTAAGCCGATTTACGTTTTTTTAACTTCCTTCACACAATAAATAAAGAGCTAATTACGTGTTTAGGTTTTGTTAAATAAATAAAAAAGTCCAATTCCTTACAGAATCGGACTTTTTATTGGTTAAATTAGAAAAAAACAGAACCTTATTCGTTTAGCAGGGACTTAAAATAATTTACAAATTCTTCGACACTCATTGCTCCTTTATCTCCATCTCCTTGCTTCCTAACAGAAACTGTATTTGATTCCATTTCTTTTTCCCCTACAATAAGCATTAAAGGTATTTTCTTCACTTCTGTATCTCTGATCTTTCTTCCTATTGTTTCATTGCGGTCATCTACATAACCTCTGATGTCATGTACTGCAAGTGCATCTAAAATAGACTTGGCATATTCTACATTCTTTTCACCAATTGGTAAAAGTGCAAACTGCTCAGGAGTCAGCCACAATGGAAACTTACCTGCTGTAGATTCAATCAAGATTGAAATGAATCTTTCCAAAGATCCAAATGGAGCCCTATGTATCATTACTGGACGGTGGGCTTGATTATCGGCACCAATGTACTCTAACTCAAAACGATCAGGAAGATTGTAATCTACTTGTATGGTTCCCAACTGCCAGGATCTACCTATGGCATCCTTTACCATGAAGTCCAATTTTGGACCATAGAAAGCAGCTTCACCCAATTCTTGAGTAGTATCCATTCCAATTTCTGCAGTAGCCTCAATAATCGCTCTTTCCGCATTGTCCCAGTTCTCATCTGTACCAATGTACTTTTCTGGTTTCTGAGGATCTCTTAAGGAAATCTGAGCCCTGAAATCATTGAAGCCCATTTTCTTTAAAATAACAGTTGTAAGATCCAATACATCTAAGAACTCATCTTTCAACTGCTCAGGAGTACAGAATATATGGGCATCATCCTGTGTAAAACCACGTACTCTGGATAAGCCATGCAACTCACCACTCTGCTCATAACGATATACCGTTCCAAATTCAGCTATACGAATAGGCAATTCTTTATAGGAGTGCGGACGGTGTGCATATATCTCACAGTGGTGCGGACAGTTCATTGGTTTTAATAAGAACTCTTCCCCTTCCCTTGGAGTATTGATTGGTTGGAAACTATCTTCGCCATATTTTTCATAGTGCCCTGAAGTCACGTAAAGTTCTTTTTTACCGATATGAGGAGTAGTAACCAATTGATACCCTCGCTTCTCTTGTTCATCTCTCAAGAAGTTCATCAAACGTTCACGCAGTGCATTACCTTTAGGCAACCAGATCGGCAAACCTGCACCTACTCGTTCTGAAAACATAAACAGCTCCAATTCTGCCCCTATTTTTCTATGGTCTCTTTTTCTTGCTTCTTCTAAAAGATGTAAATACTCATCCAACTCTTTCTGTTTTGGAAAAGTAATGCCATAAATTCTGGTCATCTGCTTACGAGTTTCATCACCACGCCAATAAGCACCCGCCAAACTCATCAGTTTGATGGCTTTAATCTTACCTGTATCTGGAATATGTGGTCCTTTACAGAGATCTGTAAAGTTGCCTTGTTGATAAAAGGTAATGCTTCCATCTTCCAATTCAGAAATCAATTCTAACTTATACTCATCACCTTTTTCTTCAAAATACTTCAAAGCATCTGCCTTGCTCACTTCTGATCTGACGAATGGATGCTTACCTTTTGCCAATTCTTTCATTTTGGCTTCAATCTTCTCCAAATCATTGGAAGAAAGCTGCTTGTCACCTAAATCGATGTCATAATAAAAGCCATTGTCAATGGCTGGTCCGATGCCAAACTTAGCACCAGGGTAAAGCGCTTCAATAGCTTCAGCCATCAAGTGGGCAGATGAATGCCAAAAGGTCGATTTTCCTTCAGGGTTGGTCCAGGTAAAGAGTGTTAAGGTTGAATCTTCATTGATTGGGCGTGTAGCATCCCATATCTCATCATTTACCTTTGCAGATAAAACATTCTTTGCTAAACCATGGCTAATGGATTTAGCGATGTCCAGAGCTGAAACCCCAGCTTCATACTCTCTGACATTACCATCAGGAAAAGTAATTTTAATCATTGCTGATCACTATTTTATTGATTAACACAGCTTCTATAAAAGGCTGCTAAATTAATTTTTTTAATGAACATATGTTAGTAAGTCGGTGGACAAATTAAAATTGATAATGTATTTTTTACATGATGTGTCACCTAAGAAGGTTACGTTTACACTAGATATTCCAAAAAAACAAAGCCTTTTTTTGGAATATCTAATGCAAACAACACCTTGTTGGAAATAAGGTAGTCCTTATACCCTGTTGCTTTACTTTTTATCAATAAAACTTATAGATTAGTTCCACTTCCTCTTTTAGTTTTTTTAATTTTCAGATTAGAAAAAATCATTCTAAGCAATGAATCGATTATATTTTTTTATACTAATAGTTTTGCTAATTGTTTTCATTAGGCTTCCCCTGATCTAATGCAAATTCAGGGTACTCCATCGTATAGAAGTCAGGAGAATTGATGCAAGACGTCAAAAGGAAAACATACAAGACAATAAGATTTTTATTGGAGGCAGAAACTTTATTTATGATT
>JBCBCD010001062.1:0-2771 GCA_038530915.1 Bacteroidota bacterium | reverse complement strand
CTGTTTTCCATAAGAATTATAATCTATCTCTGGACAATGCTTCTAATGAACCCAATCGTCGTACAGACGAAAAGTTTCAAACCAAAGTTCTTATTGTAGAAGACAATCACGTTTTGAGGCAATTTATCAAAGAAAATCTTGAAAAGCATTATCAAGTTTATGAAGGCAAAGATGGGCAAGAAGGATTGGAATTGGTTAAGTCCATACATCCTGATGTCATCATCAGTGATGTCATGATGCCCAAGCTAGATGGGGTTATGTTGTGTCAAATCATAAAAAATGATCCTGAATTAAATCACATTCCATTTATTTTATTAACAGCAAAATCCTCTGTAGATAATCAGCTGGAAGGTGTTTCATCTGGTGCAGATTACTATTTTACAAAACCTATCAGCCTAAGAATCTTACAAGCTACGATTCAAAATCTTATGGAATCAAGAAAGAAAATGAAGAGCTTATACATGAAAAATGCTTTCAAGAAAGCTCGTGAGATGGCGGTAAATGACAAAGAGAAGTCTTTCATGAATGAGTTTATCAGCATTATTGAGAAAAATATCGAACGAACTGATTTTGATGTAGACCAATTGTGCAAAGAAATTGGCATGAGCAGAACCAAGCTATATAATAAAGTCAAAAGTATTACCGGAAAATCTGTTGGTGAACTCATCAGAGGCTTAAGACTCAAGAGGGCTGCTCAAATATTAGCTAGTGAAGACACTTCTATTGTACAAGTTATGTACAGAGTGGGTATCCAGAGTCAATCCTATTTTACCAAATCATTTAAAAAGGAATTTGGCAAAACTCCTACTCAGTTTGTTAATGACCTTTCTGAAAAGAGTAAGACTGCAGTCTAGTGCAGTGGATAAGTTTATAAGTTGATGAGGGTATGTGTTTTCTTTTAGTAATTATACTTATCAACAATATTTCGGTACATCAAAGGCAAAATAGCTACGCATGATTACAGATTTTTAAGCTATAAAATTTGTAGTCATGCGTAAATTCTTATTCATTGCTTTTTTATCGATTGCCAGCTCTTCCTTATTCAGTCAAGACTGGAAAATGGCTGAAGTTCCTTTATCTACAACTTGGTCAGAACAAGTAGATCCCCAAAATATACTTCCTGAGTATCCAAGACCCATCATGAAAAGAGATGAATGGATAAACCTAAATGGATTATGGCAATTTCAACAAGCCAAACATTCTGATTCTGTTCCCTTTGACAAAAACTTGGAAGCTTCCATTTTAGTGCCTTTTGCCTGGGAATCTGCACTCTCCGGTGTTCGCCAACAATTTCAATCTCAAAGGGCGTGGTACAGGCGTACCTTCACCATCCCGGAAAACTGGTCGCAAAAAAAGGTACTATTACATTTTGGAGCTGTCGATTGGGAAGCCAAGATATACGTCAACAAAACATGTGTAGGCATTCACCAAGGAGGTTTTGACGCGTTCTATTTTGATATTACCCCTTTTCTAACAAATGGGGAACAAGAACTCATTGTGGCTGTGTATGATCCGGGAAATGATGAAGGCATTACTGTTGGTAAACAAAACAATGCTCGTTTTGATAATCCTCAACGTTACGCCTACTCCCCTGTCTCTGGGATTTGGCAAACAGTTTGGTTAGAAGCTGTGCCCACTTTTCACTTAACAGATGTAAAAGTTATCCCCGACGTTGATAATAGTTCTGTTGTCATTACTGCTAATCCATCTACTCAAAAAATAGGTAAGAAAAAAGTGGAGGTCATAGTTAAGGAAGGCGCCAAAGAAATAGCTAGAGCAACAGGTCCATTTAATTTACCAATATATGTTGATGTAGAAGATCCTAAATTGTGGTCTCCTGACTCTCCTTTCCTATATGATCTGGAAATTAGGGTTATTGATAGTACAACGCTTATAGATCAAGTAGAGAGTTATTTTGGTATGAGAAAAATATCCTTACAAGCTTATAAGGGAGTACAACGACTCATGCTAAATAATGAATTTGTCTTTCAAATGGGTCCTTTAGACCAAGGATATTGGCCTGATGGATTGTTCACAGCTCCTACCGATGAAGCTCTTAAATGGGACATCGAAAAAATGAAAGCGTTGGGTTACAATATGGTCAGAAAGCACATTAAAGTTGAACCTCAAAGATGGTATTATTGGTGTGACAAACTAGGCATATTGGTCTGGCAGGATATGCCCAGTACGTTTAAAAAGAGGACCGAGCAAGAAAAAAATCTTTTTGAGTTAGAGCTTCAAAGAATGATCAAAACCCATTGGAATCATCCATCCATCATTAACTGGATTGTTTTCAATGAGCATTGGGGCGCTTATGATGTGCCACGGCTTACTGAAATGGTCATGTCCCTAGATCCCTCACGTTTGGTTACCGGTAATAGTGGTATTGATGCTGGTAAACCTGATCTTGATTATGAAGTAGGGCATATCAAAGACAATCATTCTTACAGACCACCTTCAGTTCCTTTTGGAAACCATAAAAGAGCGGTAGTTAATGGTGAATATGGAGCTATTGGCTATAAGATCAAAGGGCACATCTGGGATGTAGATGGGCCATGGGTGCATCACAACTACAAAGACAAAGAAGCTGCTACAGCAGAATATGAAAGGTTCATCAAAATGATTCATGAGTTCCAAGAAGAAGGACTCAGTGCGGCGGTATATACGCAATGGAGTGATCTGGAAAATGAAATGAATGGTGTTTATACATATGATCGGGTACTGCCCCGGGGGAATTTGGTGCTCCAACCAACGGGAGTGGATAGACATTC
>JBCBCD010001061.1:0-2771 GCA_038530915.1 Bacteroidota bacterium | reverse complement strand
TTTTAAAAAAATGACCGGCCTCACGCCTTCACAATACAAAAAGAATTTAGAAACAGGACTCATTCAAAAAGAAGTTCCTTCTTAGAGTATGCTTCCCAAAGTCATTACTTATGAAAAATTTCGATAATCCAGAGGCGACTCACCCGTCCATCTTTTAAAAGCCCTACTAAAAGCACTTTGCTCTGAGAAACCGGTTTGGAAAGCTATTTCACCGATGGTGCTAGAGGTATTTTTGAGTAAGTCCTTTGATATTTTTTCTTGGGTTTGCTTGACGAGCTCTCTGAAAGAAATGCCATTGTCAGAAAGTCTTCTGGTGAGGGTGCGACTACTCATACCCATGTGTTTCCCGATCTGGATGATGCTAGGAATTCCGCTGGGAAGAGCATCTATGATTAAGCTTTCGACATCTGCAGCTACCTTAATAGCACTGACCTCTATTCCCTTTTTCTCTTCCTCTACCCTTTCCAATAAAAATTTATTGATGCTGATGTCTGCTTTTGCGGTACGTGTTTCTAAATCAACCGTCTTGTAGACCATGAAATAGGCAGGCTGATTGAATAAAACCGGGCAGTGAAAAGCTTCATGATAACTCTTTAAGTCCTTGGGTTCGTTATGCTTGAAAGAGACACTTACCGGAGCTATTTTGGTTTCGGTCATGGCTTGAAGAACCACTACTGTAGCTGAAAAAGTAGCTTCATTGGATAATTCTACGCCTCTTCGGTGCGGTTCTCTAAAAAGATGGATTTTTGAAAACTCACCTTCATTTTCGACTTTAAAGACGTAGGTATTGGAAAGCAAGTGAAAATATCGCTCACAACGTTCGAAAATTTCTCCAGCTTTAGAGCAAGTTTTCCAGGAAAGTCCCAGTACTCCATAATCATCCATTTTCATGGCTTGACCTACCCGCGCAGAAAAACCAGGACCTAAGATTCCATCAATCATTTCGTGGAGCTCAAAAAAATTATCCGCCGGTACTGCTTTGGTATACGGTATGGCGGCTATCGGTATCGGCAGGTTTTTGAAGTCCTCTTTGGTCATGCCTTCGGCTATAGCATGATTGATCATTTTTTTGTAGAGATTGATGGAGATGTATTTCATAGGTGACATTGTGGAATTCTACTACATAAATATCTTAAAATTGTTGCAATTATAAATTGAAGTTGTTTAAAAACTCCTCAATGAACGCTTGGCAATTCATCAGAAATTCTTAAACAACTTCATTGTGTTTTGGATTAGCTCCTGTGCTTCTCAATCGGATGAGTGAAGATTAATTTCATACCTCTCAGTAAACCAAATATTATTTTGCGATGAATAGATTTTGTATGTTTCTATATTATTACGTCAAAACCTTAGCTTAACAAATGAAAAAACCTACAAATCTTTCGAAACTATCATTTCTCATTATTTTCCTTCTAAATCTTCAAGTATTACAGGCACAAGACTCAACTACTCAGTTTTTTAATGAACTTCTTATTCCTCCTGTTGTCACAAGTCCTGATTATTTCCTAAGCGTAGATTCTGTTCTTCACAACTTCAACCCTTCTGAACCTGGTGATACATTAAACACCCTCATACAGGCTTATGCTTTTAATGAAGTGGGCAATGAATCTAATACCATTTTGGGACCTACTATATTTTGGCAGTTTGGAAGTGATATCAATGCAAGAGTTAGTAATAATCTCGATCAAGTCACTACTGTACACTGGCATGGTGCCCATGTACCGGTGGCTGCGGATGGAGGTCCCCATCAAAGAATACCGGCCGGTATGATCTGGGATGTACCGGAATTTACTGTAATGGATAGATCCGCTACTATGTGGTATCATCCACATGCTATGGATTTGACCTATGAGCATGTACAAATGGGCTTATCCGGTTTGTTGATTGCAGAAGATCCCGGCAATGAGGATACCATTCTGCACCGGATTCACAACTTAATCCCTCATCTTTATGGGGAGAATGATTTTCCACTCATCTTCCAAACCAAACGATTTGATCGAACGGATAGTGGTGGACTGGAAATCAGACGTGGATTTCCGGGCTATAAAGACAAATACGTATATCTCGTCAATGGTCGTAAAGATCCAATTGCCGAAATGCCTCAGACACAGGTACGTGTGCGTGTACTCAATGGCGATGCTAAGTTTGCATTTAACTTTGGTGTTGGTGATCGCAATTTCAACTCTATGGGTTTTCAGCTCATAGCTACAGATGCCGGCTATACCGAACAATCGTATGCCCTGGACTCTATTTTGATGGGTCCTGGAGAACGTACGGAATGGCTCATAGACTTGAGAGATGTTCCTATTGGTGATACTGTCTTTATTTACAACAAAGCTTCCAGCCTTCCAAAATCCATTATTGGTGGACAGGAA
The DNA here is from genome assembly GCA_038530915.1 of Bacteroidota bacterium. GTDB lineage: Bacteria > Bacteroidota > Bacteroidia > Chitinophagales > Saprospiraceae > JANQPA01. The sequence goes on along the minus strand of JBCBCD010001061.1, from coordinate 396 downwards.
ACCACTGACGGTTTTGCAAAAGATAAAGTCTTACTCGCTATTGTGGTAACAGAAAATACCGGTCCGACTTACAATTTGGACTTCCCAATAGACTTGCATCCATCAGAAGCGCCCCCTTTAAGTGCAGTATCCAACACTCGACTTAAGGTTTTTAGACAAGATTCTTTTGATGGAGAGTTTTTATACAATATCGATAGTACCTTGATGGATATGATGGTCGTCAATGATGTAGTAATGATGGACAGTACAGAGATTTGGACCATAGATAATATTACCAATCGTGCTCATCCATTTCATATCCACGACATACATTTTTGGGTCACTCAGGTGATAGATGCAGAGGGTAATATGCTCAACCCGGATGACTATCCTACCATTTTTAAGGGTCCAAAGGAT
>JBCBCD010001060.1:0-2771 GCA_038530915.1 Bacteroidota bacterium | reverse complement strand
AAATTTTAAACATACTCTACTTTGAGGACGAGCCAGCAATCAATTGATAATATTTACTCTTAGGCAAATTTTCAGAAAATTATTTTTAACATTTGAAGGAAAGATGTACCTAATTTGGTATTGCCGCCATCGCCGCCTTTTATCGTAAAGGTGATCTGATCTACATTGTCGGGGATGATGTAGTTGGTGACCAATTCTGTAGTAGTTATAGGTACATTACATTCAAAAGGTGTTTGTCCATAACTCGTAAGGTTGTAAAACAAGCTGCAACCTGCTATTAATACACACTTATAATATTTAAAAAACTGATGGGTTAGAAGATTACTAAATACCATGATTGTCATTTATTTTTTGGGTAAATATTGATTGGTATAAAAGTGCAGGAACTCTTGGAAATAGACTGAAGATATATGCGCAATCGTTTAAGATATATGCGCATTGGTAGCTACAACCCCTGTAAATGCTGGATTTTTGATAGGAATGGATGGATGAGGCTTTGGGTGGTATTAATTTGGCGTCTAGGTTCGAGTCTTTCCAGACTGCCTTGTATCAGAGGGGCTTTCGTTGAATGCAGCTGTGTAAGAATTGGTAAAATAGTTGTGGCTGGAAAAGCCCACATCATAGGCAATTTCCTTCACCGAGCGGTCGGTAGTTAGAAGCAGTCTTTTTGCCTCATGGAGGCGTATATTACGAATGAAGATCCCCGGAGAATTACCGGTCAGGGCTTTTAATTTTCGGCCCAGTTGAGAGCGGCTCAAATTTAAGGCTTTACTCAGGGCATTGAGGTCGTAATCCAGGTCATCCAAATTTTTGAGAACCAATGCCTTCACATTCAGGACAAAGATGTCCTCCTGTTCGACTTCAGGTTCCTTGCTGGGTTCCAGGCTTTCTAGGTCGGCATAGCGAGCCTGTAAGCTTTGGCGAAGGGCAAAAAGGTTGCGCACTTGTGCTTTGAGTTCTCTTTGAACAAAGGGTTTGGCTAAATAGGCATTTGCCCCACGTTCTAAACCGGTAATTCTGGAATCTGCATCTGCTTTTGCAGTAAGTAGGATAATGGGGATATGGCTGGTGCGTTTTTCTGTCTTCAAACTGTTGCACAAATCGAATCCATCTCGCTTGGGCATCATCACATCACTAATGATGATATCCGGAATTTCCTCTAAAGCTTTATCTATGCCTTCCTGTCCGTCAAAAGCGAGTGACAATTGATATTCCCCTTCCAAGCAAGCAACCAGATAGGCCATGACATCCGGATTGTCTTCTACCAGCAATAAGCGGGGTAGATCCTCATCGCCAATACGCTCTGCTTGGAGCAAATCCGAAGTAGGAAAGTCCGGCATGACTGGAATTGCTGCTTTGGCTAGCTGTCTGTTCTCCTCTAGTGCAGCTTCTTGGGTCAAGGGTAAAATGACAGTAAAAGTGCTTCCCTTGGCTTCCTGACTCTCGACCTGTATCTTTCCATTCATCAACTCAACCAGCTCTTTGGTTAAGGTCAGACCAATACCAGTGCCCTCTCCAGAACGGGTGATGGAATCATCTACCTGGTAAAAACGGTCAAAGATGTGCGGTAGCTTGTTGACTGGTATGCCAACTCCCGTATCCCTTACAGAAAAGCGATATTGGAGCGGCATACTGTCTTTTTGGACTTCTACAGCTACCGTTACGGAGCCTCCAGCAGGCGTAAATTTGATGGCATTGGATAAAAGGTTAGAAACGATTCTAAGCAATTTGTCAGGGTCGTAGTCCAACAACATTGATTCCTCAGTAGTGTGAAAGCTGATCTTTACAGCTTTATTGGTACTAAGAGAATGAAAGGATTCCGTGATGTAACGTAAATAACTAACCACATCAGCCTGAATATAATGAGTAGGCAATCTGCTGGATTCCAGTTTACGCAGGTCCAGGATTTGATTGATCAGCTGGAGCAATTGATCGGTATTTCTTTGTACCAATTGTTTGGCCCGGTCATTGCCTTTAAATTGTGCTACCATCCCAGAAATAACAGTGAGTGGCGTCCGAAATTCATGCGAAATATTGGTAAAAAACCGAGATTTGGACTGATCAAGTGCTTGTAGGCGCTCGGCCTGTGCTTCGATCACTTTTTTATCTGTTTCGATTTCCTTGGTCCTTTCCTTTACTAGTCGTTGCAGACGCTGCCGTTCAAAACGCTCCCGAATCAGCCATAAAATAGGTAAGGCAGAGAGCAATAGGAAAACCAATATATAGAACCATGTTTTCTTGTAGAAGAATTCCTGTACCCGAAGCTTAATCCGGACTGGAGTCACCGTTTTTTGGGCTCGGTAGTTGGTCCCTCGAATGACCAGATCGTATTCCCCCGGAGGAAGATTTGTGAGGTTCAATTCCGGTTGGTTCCCAATAAAAGTCCACTCAGGCTCCTCCCCTTTTTTCAGGCCCTCCAGTCGGTAGGAAAAGGTATTTTCCTCTATCCTTTGGAAATCGGACAAGGCAAGCCGAAGTTTTAGGTAGCGATGTGTAGCCGGTAGGTTCAAGGATAAGGCAGCATTCAAGCCCAGTGTCTGAAAGGTATCTTTCTTCAATGATTTATCAAAGTAGCTGAGCTGGGTCAGAAAAATTTTAAGTTTTTCTCCACTCAATAGTTGGGCTTTAGTTCGTTCAGGGTCAATTTCTGTGATACCAGAAATGAACCCAAATAATAGTTTGCCATCGCGGGTTTTCAGACTGGAGAAACGATTGCCTTCATCCTCAATTAGACCATCTTCCTGATAGATTTTGGTGAGGAAAGTGCCATT
>JBCBCD010001059.1:0-2771 GCA_038530915.1 Bacteroidota bacterium | reverse complement strand
TTTGCAAATTCTTCATTAGCAGCTAAGCTGTTGCGAATGGTATTTACATAAGTTTGCTTAAAAATGTTCTGGTATTCCTGTTCTAGCATATTGTCGATGGCTTCTGTCGTTATTTGGCTGACAAAATCTTCTCCTTTATAGCCCCAAACAGTCTTTGCGCCTCCATCGTTAGCATCGATGGAATACTCTATTGTGTTGTTCCCTGCTTGAAAGACATTGTTGCCAGAAAGGGAAATATTCATTGAAATTTCCTGGTTTTCATTCATTGAAGAAAGCAAATCTGCCATTTTTCCTCCCCAACCTACTGCAGATCGGTCTTGTGGCACAGATGTTTGCCATTGCATGATTTGATCAGAATGACTGAATAAACCTACAGGTACCTTTATTAATTCTTCCTGAAAATTTCTTCCCGCTACTGGTTCTACCAAGGTCCCCACATTTGAAATGAATGCTAATTTACCATCATTGTACATCTGTTGAACTTCAGGCATGGATGGGTGTATGCCTAAATCCAGGCCTGTCTGTAAAGTGGTACTCAATGGTAGTATTTGATCTTGCGGTAAGGACAAATTCCCTCGGCTAGCCACATAGGTTTGGTATTCACTTGTCCCTCTGGGTGTCAGCATATTGAAACTGTCATTCCCACCGGCTAAAAGAATGCATACAATAGCACGATAATCGTCATCTCCTGAGCCTAGCATAGCTGAACCAGCAGCGGCATTTAATTTGCTCAAACTCATCCAGCTTGAAAAGAAAGGTAAGGCACTTAGAGAAGCACAACCGGCAGTACCCAAAAATTGACGACGTGAAAATTTATGATGATCCATTTTTGTTAGTTTATTAGATGATTGGTTTATGAGGTTATTTATCTGGTTACATTGTAATCTGCGGAAATTAAAATCAGGTATAAAGCCAACCTGGCTCTGGCTTCAGGATAGGCATTCAGTTGAGAGATGGTCGGTAGAATAATAGCTCTGGTTTCATCGCTAAGTTGACCATTGCAAAATAGTAAGTCCAGCTCATCCAGTAGCACAGCAGGATTATTTATATTCCCTAAATACTCGGCATTGTACTGCACCTTGTTTTCTCCAGGAACTTCTTTTTCTAAGGCATAAAACTCATCTTCATTTGCCATTAAGTAGTCTGCAAATGACCATAAATAAGCCATATTGAAATACCCCAGAGAAGTTGATGAATTATGAATTTGAAATTCAGGAGCGACGAGATCAGCTTCAGCGACTGGCCCATTGGGTTGATAATCTGGTAAAAAGAAGTTGAACACACTGGGAGCAAACATGGCCAATTGTCTGGTTTCTTGATAAAAGAAGTAAGGTGTGTTCCAGTATTCTCCTGTCTCATTGCCTGCATTCAAGGCTTTCAGCACATGAGTGTATCTGGTCACTGGTTCTCTCAATTTTCCATTTTCAGGATGATCCAGCCATTCACAGCTTCGAGCTTCTGGGTCTAACAAAATGGCTTTTACCACAGCTCCTAAATCTCCTCTTACCCCTTCGCCATTGTTTTCAAAAACGTTTGCAATGCGTTCTACATAAGCGGGTGTAGGATTAGATTTTACCAATCGCTGTATCAATCTATACGAAATGAAAGGAGCTGTATTCGCATGATCCGATAAATGTTTGACACCCATTTTGATATCTTCCAATCCGGTTTGTTCAGCTGGTACTACAAATCCATTAAGTAACTTCTTTTCTCCTGGTTCATGCCAAAATTCATACATTTTCATAGGTACAAAGTAATCTACCAATTGTGGTAAAGGAGGCGTAAAGAACTCCCCGTCTTCCACCCCATTACCTAATCCAGTGAATACCTTTGCAAATTCTCTGACGTCATCACTATTATAAGTAGGTATAGCATTATCTAATGAATCCAACTTTTGTGTTCCATCCATATTCAACTCGAACAAACCGATAGAAAACAGCTGCATGACTTCCCGTGCATAGTTTTCATCTGGACGAATATTTGCCTCCGGTATGGTTCTTGGATTGTTGAAATGACTCAGATAAGTACCCATGGCAGGATGTAGCGTAATTTCATAAAGTAAATCCTCATAATTCCCGAAAGCATTGCGCATCAAGAGGTCGTAATAATTGGCCAACACTCTTGCATAGGGGTCATCGGTATTGGGTAAACCAGAAATCACAAAGATTTCACTTAAGGCAAAGGCCACTCTTTGACGCAACAAATCTTCTCCTTCCATCAAAGCTTGCCACCACCCATAATTAAACTTAAATCCCCAATCTGTAGCAAACTCTTGACATTCTCCTTCTGTTTTTCCTGCTTCCAAACAACGGAAATACCAGGTTTCCAGTGCATATTCTACTTCTTCCTGCAAACTGGTTGGCTGAATCTGTAGTTGTTCATCTATCCAAGACTCTATTCCTTTATTCGCCACTTCTTCTATGAGTTCTTTATTGGCTCCAAAAGTTGCTTGTGACAAAAACCTCGCAGCTTGTACCCTCATATATGCACTATCAATCCCTCCTCGATTAATGGTATGTAAAGGTGACCCAGCTTGGGTTCCAGAGCTATTCACACTAACCCCTCGCATATGACCCATTCCAATGTAATCTGTATATACTTGAGCAGTAATGAATATTGGGAGCATCATGATAACAATGACTGTCCAGATTTTTTGAAAAGTAATTAGTCGTACCATAGTCTTTTTCAGTTGATTTATTATAGAAACGACTGAGGTGAGGAAGACCCTACTTTTTTCATAGGTCATGGGTCATTCTGTCTTTTCCTAAAAA
>JBCBCD010001058.1:0-2771 GCA_038530915.1 Bacteroidota bacterium | reverse complement strand
ACCCTACACCCTACACCCTACACCCTACACCCTACACCCTACACCCTACACCCTATACCCTACACCCTACTGCTCCCTAACCTCAAAATACCTCCTCGTACTATTCACCCCTGTAAAGATACCAAAGCCATTCTGTACGTTGGTCCTGATTTCATTTAAACTACCTGCACTAGCTGTATTGTCCTCATATAGTGCTACATATTCAGCATTTACTCTATATACGATCACCTCATACTTCCCGAAATGCGTGATCTCTCTTAGATTGATAAGGTAATAAGGATCGGTAGTAGGTTCTGTAATAAAAGTAGGTCTGCTGAAGTCTATATCCTCTTCTTCAAACAGCTGATTAATGGGTTCAGGATCGTCTTCTATACTTCTTACTTCTACAAAATACCAGGCATTTTCTTCGGTTTCCCATTCTACTTCTATGGGTTGAGGTAGTTCTTGATCAAACAGATCCGTAAAATCTATAATTTTGGTGCGCCTGATTAGCGTGTCTGTTAAAGTGATATTTTGTGGTGCTGTTGGTATAAAGGTTTCGGCACTAATCGTTTGTCCTTTATAATCCAATTCCAGGCGGTATGATTTTTCAGTTTCTATAATCAATTCAGTATTGCCGTACTTCCCGTTTTCCCCTAAATAATACAAGGGATAAGAAAAGCCATCTTCATCAATAACAATTGGTGACAAATCATTTGGTGCAACCAATGCTTCCACCGAATCAAATGGAATAACCTTACTGAAAGTTACCGTGTCTAGAGCTTGGCCGGCATGAAGAAAGGCTTCCACTGTTATTTCGTCTATAGTGGGAAGGGTGACTTCCTCTTCGCAGGAGAAAAATGTGATAATGAGGACTAAGAGGATTAAGTAATTATGCTTCATTGTTTTATTTATTAGTGTGTGTTTTAAATGATGTTTTGTGTAGGGTTTAGGGTGTAGTGTGTAGTGGGTGTTGAAAGGTTATTAGTTACTTGTTTATTTGGCTTTTTCTAAGACCACTAATTAGACGAGCTATACTATCAGATTCTTCTTTGATTTCATGGTAGATTTCACTTTCCATATATCCTAAATGATTGCTCAACATCAACTGGTTGATTAGTTCCATAAGGCTACTGTAGGCCATAGAATAAAAATGTGCTTTTTCTTTATGTGATATTCTAGCAGAGCCTTCTGCTAAATTGGATTGAATTGATACAGCAGCTCTCCTCATTTGGCTTACTAAGCCATATCTTTCTTCTTTTGGATAAATACTTGTCGTATTGTAAATTTTAATGGACAATTCAAAAGCAAGTTGCCAAGCTGTTAACTTCTCAAAGTTGTAAGGACTCATACTATCAAGTTTTGTTTCATCCAATATATGCGCAAACACTGCAAAAACTTTTCAGTCCCCCAAAAAAATCAACCCATAACCAATAACTCTTCAACACCTACTACACCCTACACCCTTCCCACTACACCCGCTAACGAAGTGTCCAATTAAAATTCAAACTCGGTGTCAAACTCAACAAGTTGACATCCGTTTCCAGTATGACTCCATCAATGACATCGTATTCCTTATACCAGACATTTTCTCGGTTGTACAGATTGAAAAGTGAAAAACCCAATGTTGCTTTTCCACCCAGGAAATAATCAAAGTCATAATTTGCTGAAAGATCCAGGCGATGATAATCGGGTAGACGGACGGCATTTTTATCGCTGATGGCAAAATGGTCAGCTGTTTCTCCGTCTAGCAAGTCGATGGTATAAGCGCCAATGGGAGCTGTATATGGCCTTCCGGTCGCATAAATGAATGTGCCGCCAAATGACCATTTTCCTACTTTGTACATACCGACAACCTTAAACTCATGGGTGACATCATGTGATGCAGGGAAGGGATCATCTCCAAATACTTCAAACTCGTGTTGTACTTGCCCAAGGGTATAACTGATCCAGCCGGTTAATTTTCCGGTTTTTCTTTGAAGTAGGAATTCTATTCCTTGGGCGACGCCCGTACCGGTGAAGAAGTTTTCTTCAAAATCTAGACTTGTTCCTTGTCCAAAACCATTCAGGACAAAGCGAGTAGAATATTCTGTGATATTGTCCAAGACTTTATAATAAGCTTCCACATCAAAGAGATATTTGGGGGTTTCATAAGCAAAACCTGCAATAATATGATCACTTCTGCTGACTGCAACATTGTCTCCACCGGAAAGGACCCAAAAGTCTCGGCTTCCCTGTGAAATGTCTTCTCGGATGATGCGATTGGCAAATTGGTAATATCGACCAGTAGAGGCTTTAATTTTGAATCTATCATTTGGTAAATATTGTACCTGAAGACGTGGTTCTAAATAAGGCTGCCCCGTTTCACTGAAATAACTCAATCGAATTCCAGGGGATACCAAGAGCTTGCCAAAAGTAGATTGACTTTGTACATAAGCACCTGTCAACCAGCCTTGGTCATCACGAGCTAATACAGTAATTGTATCATTTTGAATAAAGTCATATTTGATGTCAAACGCATTAGCAAAAGTTCCAAATGAAACTTTGTGTAACGGCTGTGGCTGCCATTCCCAATCCCATTTGAAAGAATAGTCAATCAAGTTGTTGTCTTCTATGGTCCCGCCGCTGAACTCATTGGTAGTCGTATCGCGTGTGATAATGGTCGTATTTCCTCTGTCTCTAAAACTGAAATAATTGGATCGACTCACCAGCGCATTAGAATACAAAGTATTGCTCCATCTTCTTCTAACTGGAAGTTCAGATTTAAATCTTGCCCTTTCGAAAGGGTAATT
>JBCBCD010001057.1:0-2775 GCA_038530915.1 Bacteroidota bacterium | reverse complement strand
AAAGCCTGCATCTATGCAGGCTTTGATATAAAATTAGTTTAAGGTCTATGGTCTAACTTAACTCTATTGAACTTGTCAAGTTCCAAATTACATCTTTTATTTTTTCATAGTAAAAAAAGTGTAGAGGTTAAAAAAAATTAAACCTCTACACCCTTACACTTCTAAACCCAACTATACCGTTGTAGCCTGTGCATACAATGGGAAATTCTCCATGAAGTTGTTGACTTCTTGACGAATTCCCATAATCATTTCTTCATTATCAACATTGGTAATGATTTGATCGATCCAATTCACAACCTTGGAACAATCAGCTTCTTTCATACCTCTCGTTGTGACAGCAGCTGTACCAATGCGAATACCTGAGGTTACAAAAGGAGTTTGGGTATCAAATGGAACCATATTTTTATTTACGGTGATATCTGCCAATTCAAGTGCCTTCTCAGCTACTTTCCCGGTTACCTCTTTTGAACGCAAGTCTATCAACATCAGGTGATTGTCTGTTCCACCTGAAATTACCTCATAGCCTTTGTCTATAAAAGCATTGGCCATCACCTTGGCATTGGCCATCACTTGTTCGCCATAAGCTCTGAATGAAGGATCTAAAGCCTCATGGAATGCTACTGCTTTAGCTGCGATGACATGTTCGAGAGGTCCACCTTGCATTCCCGGGAATACTCCGCTGTTTAAAATAGCAGACATCTTAATCGGATTGCCCTTTCTGGTTTTTCTACCCCAGGGATTGTCGAAGTTTTTTCCCATCATAATGATGCCACCTCTTGGTCCACGAAGTGTTTTATGTGTAGTAGAGGTTACAATATGGCAGTGCTCTAAAGGATCATTCAATAGTTTAGCTGCAATTAATCCTGCAGGATGAGCAATATCGGCCAATAAAAATGCTCCCACCTTATCAGCTATAGCTCTAAAACGAGCGTAATCCCAGTCTCTGGAATAAGCAGAAGCACCACAAATCAATAATTTAGGCTTGATCTCCATCGCTTTAGCTTCTACCTTATCCATATCTATCAAACCCGTATCTTTTTCTACCCCATAAAAATGAGGTTCGTAAACTTTCCCAGAAAAGTTAACCGGAGAGCCATGAGAAAGGTGGCCACCATGAGCTAAGTCAAATCCCATAATGCGATCACCAGGTTGCAAAATAGCCAGGAAAACAGCAGCATTAGCCTGTGCACCAGAATGAGGCTGTACATTGGCATAACTAGCTCCAAATAATTCTTTTAGCCGATCAATAGCCAACTGCTCTACCTCGTCAATCACTTCACATCCACCATAGTATCTTTTCTTTGGATATCCTTCAGCATATTTATTTGTAAGGCAAGTACCCATTGCCGCCATTACTGCTTCACTGGTGAAGTTTTCTGAAGCGATCAACTCTATCCCTCTGCGTTGGCGGTCCAATTCTTTCTGTATAAGATCAAATAGAACAGTGTCTCTCATGTTTAAAGTCTTTTCAGCTTTATTATTTGGTTAAATATTCTGTAAATTAATAATCAAAAGTACAATAAAATTAATTACAAAACCTTTTTGAAAGAAGTCAATTACTTGTCACCTTTTATTCTACAAGTTCAGATGTTTAGGGTTTAGGTGTTTAAGTAAAACGTACACACTAACCCTTGGTTAATGTCTCTGCTATAAACTAAACATCTAAACGCTAAACACCTAAACACCTAAACATTGTTAATTTTGTGTTTATTCCAAAAACCGAATCTATAAGAAATCTTTACTTAGTCCAATGTAAGTTGCTGTGTATATCAATAGTGAGGTAGTTCGTCAAAATTTAATGCGAAATCTAAGATTTCTTTTGATTTTTCCTGTATAACCTTACTTACATTGCAGCTTTAGTTAACCTAAGTTAGCTGTTGAACTGTTATTCAGAGAACACATATCCATTATACATTGTAAAACAGTTTGTTTTTTATGCGCATTCATCTTTTTGGAATATCGTTGATCGTTGGCTTTTTTTGCGTGGGTATAGGTCAAAGCTATGCTGATACCGGTCGATATAGAATTATGTGGAGAGATGATCCATCCACTTCTATGGTCATTGGTTGGGATCAATATTCTGGTAATGGAGCCATTGTCTATTATGATACCAAAAGTCATGGACGTACTCCAACCGCTTATCGGTTTAAAAACAAGGTGGACAAAGCGCATGCTGCTAAGGGAATGAATAATAGATATGCCAGGCTTTCCAACCTACAACCCAATACGGTTTATTATTTTGTAATTAAAGATAGCGAGGGAGTCAGTCCAGTTTTTTCTTTCCAAACAATACCTGATATTCCAACTGAAAAGCTTTCAATCATAGCGGGTGGTGATTCCAGAAATCATAGAGCCGCCCGATGTTTGGCCAATAGCCTCGTTGGTAAGTTAAGGCCTCATTTTATCATTTTTGATGGTGACATGACTAATAATGATAGTGCAAGGGATTGGCAAATGTGGTTGGATGATTGGCAACAAACGATTAGTCCTGATGGGAGATTGTTTCCCATAGTTGTTGCACAAGGCAACCATGAACAAAGCCCCCAATCCTTAATAGATATTTTTGACCTTAAAGCTTCTAAGGCATATTACGGTCTAAATTTTGGTGGTACGCTTCTTAGACTGTATACCCTTAATTCTGAAATGGCTCCTAATGGGGATCAATTGGATTGGTTGGCCAATGATTTGCATCAAAATCGAAAGATATTTACCTGGACATTTGCTCAGTATCATAGAGCTATACGGCCTCATACTTTGGATAAAAAACCGATGAAC
>JBCBCD010001056.1:0-2778 GCA_038530915.1 Bacteroidota bacterium | reverse complement strand
AACAAAGTAATCACATGTTACCTATTCATGGTAGAGGCAATAATCATAGACAAATTAATGCACCGTTGCCAGATTTATCAATTCCGCCTCCTAATCATTCTAACAATAATTTGCTTGCTTTACCTCCTTGCGAATATTCAAATAACATAGGTAGAGGTTTTAGTAGAAACACGCGCCGTAATGCATCCGGAGGAAGAGGAAGAGGGAAAGGTCGAGGTCCACGATGACTAAATTCAGATATTTCCTGTAACATGAACCAATCTACCAATAATTATATCCCGTCTGCCATTTTAGCTACTATGTCTCTTAAAGTTTTGTCTAATCAAAACGTAAAGTATGTGCGCGCTTTCATTGACGGGGGCGCGCAGAGATCGTTTATTTCGCCTAGGCTTGTAAAAACGTTAAATCTTCAAGTTGTCAAGAAAATTAATTTTCCATTTAGAGCTTTTGGTGGAGAGCCTAATTTTCAAACTTTTGATGTGGTTAAGATTAGATTATTTTTAAATAATCGTTATACTAACTTGAATCTTCTTGTACACGAAGGAGTAGATACCACAATCCACAATCCTGGCATTTTTGAGGCCTCACAACACTTGATTAATAATGGCTACACTGTAGCAGATAAGTTCATTGATAGTGATTATTTGTCAGACATAGGTATACTTATTGGCGGTGATTATTTTAACAAATTGGTTCATGGAATAGGTCATTACCAAGGAATATTTTTTTATAATACCCCTGAAGGTATTTCAATCCAGGGAAAATTACCCCGTTGGCTAGCTTCACATTATTGTGGCACTCAGGTATACTCCGTTATTAATAACAATATTGATGTATATAATGATTTTTTAGGACATGTAATGGATTGTCCTCATGTATGTTCAAATGATTTACAAGAGTTAGATGTAAGTCGTATGTGGTCTCTAGAGAATTTGAACATTCCTGTTGAAGAATATTTATCAACAGAAGAGAGAGACGCAATACGTCAAGTGATAGACTCAGCTGTTCAAACTAATAAGGGCTATCAAGTAGGTTTACCATTTAGAGATGATAGTCGTCCTCATAATAATTATAATTGTGCTCTAGCCCAGTGGAAAACTTTGGCTAGGAAATTTGAACAAAACAAAGAGTTGAAAAAACACTACACAATGGTTCTAGAAGAATATAAAAGGTTAGATTTCATCGAGAAAACACCCCAAAATGTGCCTCTGTCCCATTGCTATGTTATGCCACACTTTGGCATACTCAAGGCTTCCAGTACGACGACGCCGCTACGCATCGTCTTCAACGCATCTTCAAGGATGCGTGGACAACGTTCTTTAAACGATACTCTTTTAACTGGACCCTCATTGACTACTCTGCTTATTCATTCGCTGCATACGTTTCGTCAGGATGCAGTCGTGACGATAAGCGATATAAGCAAAGCATTTCATCGTGTCTTACTAGACCCTAAGGATAGAAATTATGCTTCATTTTTATGGAGTGATAATGAATCATTGCCTGAACTTTGGCGTTTTAAAGTTGTGGTTTTTGGAATCACATGCTCCCCATACCTGTTGCAGCAAGTGTTACATTTACACTTTTCTAAATGGAAGAAACCAGAATTGGCAGAACTGTTCTACGTTGACAATTATTTGAGCTCCCATAGCTCGTTTGAGGATGCCAAAGCCCGGAAACTACTAATGGAAGAAATTATGGATGCAGCTAATATGCCGTTACGAGATTGGATATCAAATAATGAAGAATTTAATCGCTTGTATGCTACGAGTGACGTCGTTAAGATTCAAAAGGTTTTAGGTGTGAGATGGGATCTTTCGTCAGACGCAATTTTCATCGGTAGTCCTTCCAAGATTCCTTCAGAAATTTCTTCGTGGATTCCTACCAAAAGGAAGCTTCTTAGTATAGTGCTTTCATTCTATGATCCTTTGGGATTAGTAGCACCAGTTTTCATCGAAGGAAAAAAGCATATTCAAGGACTCTGGGAGTGGAAGTACGACTGGGACGAAGTATTGGCTGACGAGCATGCAAATTTAGCCAGAAATTTGATTCAGGATTACACCGCCGTGAATCTTCTCACCTTTCCAAGACAAGTTATTTTTGAGCGCAATAATCTACATATCTTTGTTGATTCATCCCAATTGGCGTATGGAGCTGTTATATACGTTGAGAACTTGGATGATCACCAGTTACGACTCTTTTGCTCAAAATCTCGAGTGTGTCCCGTCAGGAAACTCAGCATTCCAAGACTAGAACTTTTGGCTATTCTTCTTGGGTGTGCTTTATTATCTACCTTCAAGGATTTAACAAGATTTAAGAACATATTTTTATACTCAGATAGCAAGGTTGCTACGGCTTGGATTTCAAATCCTCCTCGCAAAAACACGTTTGTGTTTAATCGAGTTAGAGCGATCTTCACTCTTCTTGTCAAGTTTAGCATCCAATTGAAGTACGTTCCTACTCTTCAAAACCCAGCGGATTTGCTTACTAGAGGAGCATCAGTGTATCAACTACAAAAATCTACTTTGTGGAAATATGGTCCTGTAGATTGGTTATCTCATCAGCGATCTTCAATCAACACTTCATCGGAATCTTCAGTGAATTCAACAAGTCTTGTTGCGTGCTGTTCAATTTTGAATTCACCCAACGAGCAAAGAAGGCATTATGTTCACATATATGCTATTTCTCCCGACGCAGACTTTAGGAAAATTCATAGAATCTTTCTTAATATTTCAAGAATTTTGAACTATGAATTCTCATATGTGGAACTTATTCTGCTTC
>JBCBCD010001055.1:0-2779 GCA_038530915.1 Bacteroidota bacterium | reverse complement strand
AAGACAAAGAATGTACAAACATCAGAATAGCCTTAATTTTTTCTTCTGTGCATTGATGCAAAGAAGAGAGAAAAAATAAAAAGATTTTTGTTTCTTTGAATCTGACCAAAGAAAAAACAAAGCCGTTTACCGATGATTATCTAATGAACTTCTAATTTTTTATAATGACTGTAGATGAAAAACTAATTTCAAAGCTGGAAAAATTAGCCAAGTTAAAGTTAAGTGCAGCAGAGCAATCCAAACTGAGGACGGAGCTGGAAAGTATCCTTGATATGATTGAAAAACTCAATGAAGTGGATACAGAAGGAGTAGATCCTTTAATATATGTGCTACAAGAGCACAATGTTTGGCGAGCTGATGAAGTGAAAGGAGAGATTGAAAGAAAAGACACTTTCAAAAACGCACCTGACTCTGATGGCGAATATTTTAAAGTACCAAAAGTAATCGATTTGTAATGAGTGAAGGAATTATCTCTGTTAATGATCTGAAGAAAACGTACATCATGGGATCTACCAAGGTGCATGCCTTGCAATCCATTTCTCTCAATATTCGTAAAAACGAATATGTTGCCTTAATGGGACCTTCAGGATCGGGTAAGTCTACCTTAATGAACTTATTAGGATGCCTGGATACACCTACCAGTGGTGAATATGACCTCAACGGCACCGATGTTTCTACCATGACGGATAATGAATTAGCAGAGGTTAGAAATAAAGAAATCGGATTCATCTTTCAAACCTTTAACCTGTTGCCTCGATTATCAGCTTTAGAAAATGTAGCATTGCCATTGGTTTATTCCGGCAAAAGCAAAAAAGAAAGATTGGCCAAAGCCCAGGAGGTGTTGACTGCTGTTGGCTTGGGTGACCGAGTAGACCACAAACCCAATGAGCTTTCAGGTGGACAGCGCCAGCGTGTGGCGATTGCCAGAGCACTGGTCAATGACCCATCTATCATATTGGCCGATGAGCCTACCGGTAACTTGGATACAAAAACTTCAATCGAAATCATGGAGATTCTTGAAAAGATCCATGACCAGGGCAATACCATCATCCTGGTAACTCATGAACCGGATATCTCTGAGCATGCACACCGTATCGTACGCTTGAGAGATGGTTTGATAGAAAGTGATAAGATCAATGAGCATGTGGTCAGATCAGATGATCCGGAGCACAGGTATAAATTGGCGGATGAGGGGAATGAGGAGTAAAAGTAATCTGGAAATTAATTAGTTTTAAGGAAAAGGAAAATGTGCGAATGGGTACATTTTTCTTTTTTTATTTAGAAGAGGTTTAGGGTTGATTTTTTGATGCTATTGGGGTATTTTAGGAGGGTTAACAAACTATTCACCAGTGATGACATATTGGATAATAACGAAAACGACTAATTAGGACATGTAATGTGTGTTTTGATTAGTCGTTTTCGTTAATACACAAGTTGAGTGAAACAAGAAAGAATTCTTTTCATGGACTAATTGCAAGAAAAGCTGTAAATTACAAAGATAGAAATAGAAAGATATGACAAAGCGAACACAACAAATAATTGATGAAATTCATCACCTTCATTTGGAGGAACTAGAACTGATAATGAAAGAAATACTTAAACGAATTGATCAACAAAAAAGAGTAGAATCAATTCTGGATGAATTTATTGGAACAGGAGAAGGAGTCTGGCAAATAGATGCGCAAGAATATATTGAAGAACTCAGAAGTGAAGATTAAAAAAGTCATTTAAAATGAAAATCTTTTTCGATACGGCTCCATTTATATATCTCATCGAAAACCATCCTGAATTCGCAATTAAAGTTAAAACCTTAATCAGTAATGCTATCATAAATGGAGATCAACTCGTAACTAGTGTAGTCACTATTTCGGAATTTGGGGTAAAGCCAACCAGAGATAATCGTATAGACTTGATTGAAAAATTTGATCAATTACTTTCTCGCTTGAATGTAGAAATATTAGTAATAGATCAATCTGCTGCAAAGAAAGCCTATGAGTTGAGGGCAAAATATAAGTTTCTTAAAGGGATGGACGCCTTCCAAGTAGCACTTTCGCTCAATTCAAAATGTAATCAATTTGTTACAAATGACAAGAAATTGAAAAGTATCACAGAAATTGATATTAAAACCATGGACAATATATAGTTCAGCAAAGCTAAATCACTCAACATCGGCTAGCCGCCCATGCCTACGCAAATGCTACGGCACGTCGCCTAGCAAGCCGTCAGACTGTGATAAAACTCCTTATGATCATCAAAAATGTGGATCAAAAGGGTTAAATTAGAGAAGCAAAACTACTCCCTAGACTTATGCCAGTACTTACCAAAAGTAATCGAGATCAGATTCAATTTATTAGCTGGGAGACATTAATTACACCTGATAATCCGGTACGGGTTATCGATGTATTTGTAGACTATTTTGATTTACCTGCTCTAGGTTTTGAGGTGAAAGGTAAAAGTTTAGAGGGGCATTCAACAAACGGGAGTTTTTTCACAGACTGACGTTGGGTGCTAATAAGAAACAAAATAAAAGTAATAAGCATGTTTTTAGAAAGTTATCCAAATTTAAGTTGGTGGATAAAAAGTATAGGATGGATTGTATTAGGATCAGATGACTATAGTAATAGTTGGCTTAGGGTATTAGATGAAGGAGGTATGTGCTGGGAAGATAAAGATTCAAAATCGCTGGACGAAGCTTTAGAAAAAGCAGATAAATTTATTGAAGAAAACTATGAATAAGAAGTATCCAGATATCAAAATATTAGACTATATAGAGATGGGT
>JBCBCD010001054.1:0-2782 GCA_038530915.1 Bacteroidota bacterium | reverse complement strand
AGCCATTTGTCGAACCTCACTTTTGGTATAAGGCCCAAGAGGAAATTGAGATCTGTTTAAACACTCTTGACTCAGCCCCCATAATACATAAGATTGATCTTTTTTGGTATCCTTAGCCTTGGTAATGAATTTTCTGCCATCCAATTCATTAATAATGGCATAATGCCCAGTAGCAATAAATTCACAATCTAAAGAATCAGCTCTTTTCAACAAAGCACTCCATTTAATATGCGTATTACATAAGACACATGGATTAGGCGTACGGCCAGCCAAATATTCATCGACAAAATTATCGATAACATAATCACCAAATTCATTACGAATATCTATGATGAAGTGATGAAAACCCATATCGACAGCTACCTGACGGGCATCGTTTATAGAGTCCAGGCTACAACAGCCTGTTTCTTTCTTAGATCCACCTGAGTTGGCATAATCCCAGGTCTTCATAGTGATACCGACTACTTCATACCCTTGCTCATGAAGCATCATAGCAGTTACCGTACTATCTATACCCCCGCTCATAGCCACTAAAACTCTTCCATGCTTACTCATCTATTCCTGTTTCTTTTAAAAAAATGCAAAAATAAGGATTATAAAAAGATCTGTCAAATAAGACTGAACTTAGAATGAAAAAACAACAATTTGTACAGCTGAAGAAGGCATTTAGTTTTTCAAAGTCCCTATTATTAGTCAATTATTTAAAAAAAAGTATGAAAAAATGAAACTGAATTGACTTTAAAAAGAAGGGAAATCGATCTGATTTAAGTTAATATTGATCTGAAATTAGCTCTATTTGGACGAAAAAGAGCCTACTATTATTAACCATAAGTTAATTATTCGTTTCTTTGAACTATAATCATTCATGAGTTGTATTATCTCATAGTTTGTTTTTTTGATATAAAATGGTGATATTCAAAATAATATTTTCTCATCACTATTTTTGAGATATTTTACTCTGAGAAAACCTATTTATATGGCAGCAATACATCCATTTTTAGCCTTTTTTATAGCATTGGGCGTAAGTTTTGGAAGTGCCATTCCATTTGGTCCTATCAATCTATCTGTTGTAGACACTACTTTAAGAAACGACTACAAGTGCGGTATTAGTTTTTCTGTAGCTGCTGCTTTGGTAGAAATTTTCCAATCCCTTATAGCTATGTACTGTAGCATTTGGATGGCTGACTTTTTTATGAGCAGCCCATTCATAAAAGTGGGAGCTTTTGTCCTGTTTATGGTAATTGGATTAATTTTTCTACTAAAGAAAAATAAGGTCAAAGACGAGAGTAAAAGTAAATCAAGTAAAACAGCTAACTTTTTCAAAGGCATGTTTGTTGCTTTAGCCAATCCTCAAACACTTCCTTTCTGGATCTTTGTGCTTACCTATTTGGAGACTGTACAAATGATTCCTATTAATTTAAGCTCTCCCTGGAGTATTATTATTGCATTTATTATTGGAGTTTCTGTTGGTAAATTCTTGGGATTATCCATTTTTACCGTCTTAAGTCATCACATTAGAAAGAAATCTGATAAAATCACCTATGCAGTAAACAAGGGTATGGGTATTTTTTTGATAATCTTAGGAGTCATTCAAGGAATTCAAGTTTTCTTTATGTAATTTTACGTTATTAAAGTAAGTAAGCTATTTTATTACTACTTACATTTCTTCATCCAATTTTGCTTGCCTGAAAGGTTTCTGGTAATTTCTTTAAGGAAATTGTCGTTTCTTTTTAAGAATGGTGTTACACATTAAAAGGCTTCAACTCAAAATGAGGTATGTGTACGCACACCTACGATTAAACTATTAAATAGATAACACATGAAAAACTTTTTCTTTTTTATTGTTACAGCTTTCCTTTTGACTGCTCCTTCAGTTGCTCAGTCACAGACTGGATTGGCCAAAGTTTATGACGATGAATTCCATGGACGCAAAACTGCTTTTGGTGAGTTTTATGATAAGTCTAAATTTACAGCTGCCCATAAAAAACATCCTTATGGAACTCTATTAAGAGTTACAAGGTTGGACAACCAAAAATCTGTCAATGTTAAAGTGAACGATAAAGGACCATATGTAACCGGCTATGTTATAGACCTTTCCAGAGCTGCAGCAAACGCACTGGGTATTTCTGACTTTGCAGAAGTTAAAGTAGAAGTGGTAGGTAGAAGTGATGCTCAACCCGGCATTGTAAGTCGAGGTAATACCAACTCAACCAATAATAGCACAGCTAATAACTCGTCTTCGACCAATAATAACTCTACAGCGACTACTACACCGCCTCAAACTTCTGCACGTACTTACGATATCAGAGTAGAACCTGACGAAGGTAGCAGTAATCCGCAGACAACTACCACTACTCCACCTGCTAATGCTAACAGAAATAATACGGCTAGTACAAATACGAATAGAAGAAATGCGGTTCAAAATCCAACAAATACAACTAGAAATAATTCTCCTTCAACACCTCCATCAACAATAACTACACCAAGGAGTGTGAGCTCATCTGTTGCTTCAGCACCAGACAGAGAGAGAATGGTAGGTAAGGATTATGAAAAGTATGGATTGTATCAGATCATGTTGATGCAGCCACAAACCAAAGGCTATGGTGTACAGGTTATGTCATTGTCCAATTATGAGAATGTGCTACAACAGGTAGCTGATTATCAGGCAAGGTCTTTTGATCAAATCTACCTTAGCATAGAACCAGGTGATTTTGGACGCCCAGTTTATAAAATCATTTTGGGCATGTTTGACAACAAATCAGCTGCTGAGACTTATAAATCA
>JBCBCD010001053.1:0-2783 GCA_038530915.1 Bacteroidota bacterium | reverse complement strand
GTTGTTACAATTGATATTGACGGTATAAAGACTTCTGATGATACATATAGAGTTAGACTAGGAGGTGGTAGTGCTTCTATGATGAATGGTACCGGAGCTACTTCTACGGTAGATGTAGATCCATTAGATATTACAATCAAATTGAATAAGCCAACTCAGGAAGAGCTTGATACAGATACACAAGCTGATCATGAGGTCCTATTATTAACTTACCCTAATCCAACTACTGACATCGTTAATGTACATTTTAATGGTGCCAGAGAATTTAGTCGTGTTAAGTTGTTTTCTTTGACAGGCCAACAATTGTATGATTCTGGTGATATTTTAACTAATCATCACCAAGTACCAGTACAACAGTTAAGTGCAGGAATGTACTTAGTTAGCATTCAGACGGATGCTGGACTGGTTAACAAAAGAATAGAAGTAATTAGATAGTTTTAATGTAGAAAAAAGTGATATAACGCTTTTTTCTACATCATTCTAATAAAATAGATGGATTGAATACAATTTAATTCAATCATTAAGAGTTTAAGTATCATCAAATATTAATAACTATTAGATAATACTTTTTCAATTCTGATTATTCATTGCTTATTATATTCGTGGAATTATATCATTGCTTTTGAAGTCGCACTTTGTGCGACTTTTTTTATTTTCTCACATCCTCTCTTTTTCCTTTCCAGGATAACAAATTCATAATTACAGGAAAGAAGTATTTGTTATTACATATATGTAAAATTTAATTTTCACAATTAGAATTTTTTGTTTTTGTTGTATCACTAATTTGTTTTCATATTTGTAATGTCGAAAGGATATAAGTGAAGATAATTATGATAAAGAGAATAGCAATCCTTTCGTTATTGTATTGGATATGTTCATGGGATTATAATTTGTTGGAGAAGTAAGCAGTCCCAAAAAAGGGCTGCTTACTCCCTTCCAATTTTAAGAAATGAGCACTTTAGGTTGAAAAAAGATTATTTTGGATATGTTCATGGGATTATAAATTATTGTACAGTCGCACTTTGTGCGACTTTTTTTTTGCAAAAAAAAGCCAAGCAAAACTTGCTCGGCTTTTTTATTAAAGTCTGTTTTTATTGACGATGGCTAGTAAATCTTCCCTGTAGTTTTTACCTATTGGGAGATGCTTAGGTTGGTTCTTTTCAATGACTTCCACCATATTACCAACGATGGCGTTGATCTTCTCCAGGTTGATGATATAGGATCTGTGTATTCTTTTGAAAATATGAGAAGGTAACTTATCCTCTAAACTTTTCATCGTTTGAAGGGTAATGACTCTTGAATTATTCATCCTGATAATTACGTAGTCTTTCAAACCTTCAATATAGATGATGTCATCAAAATTGACTTTCACCAACTTCTTATCCGCTTTTACAAAGAAATAATCTGTTCCATCTGTATCATTACTGCCAGAAGAATTAGAACCTTCTTTGTTTTGCAATTCAAGTTGCTCTATAGCTTTATTAACCGCTTTCATGAATCGTTCCAGTGAAATAGGTTTCAATAGATAATCTAAGGCATTCAGCTCAAAACCTTCTATAGCATAGTTAGAATATGCTGTTGTGAAGATCACCAAGGGGGGTTTTGTCAAAGTTTTTAAAAAGTCTATACCTGTAAGCTGTGGCATTTGGATATCCAAAAACATGAGATCTATGTCTTCAGCTTTCAGTGCTTCATTTGCTTCTAAAGCATTGCTGCATTTTCTAACTAGGTTGAGTTCTGGAATCTTTTGTATATAAGTTTCCAAAACATCTTGTGCTAATGGCTCATCATCTACAATAATTACATTTATCATTTTATACAGGTTTTTAAAGGATGTATGAATATTACACTGTGAAATAAATTATTTAAGCTTTTGAAGCCATCTTTTTACCCCATACTTCGTTGCATGCTCGTACCGATATAAATCGCTACTGTGCTGCGCCTCGTCTGGGCTTAAAATCTGGTGATTCAAAAACTCAACAAACCTTTTTCACAGTGTAATAGCGTGTTCAGAAAGAAAAAGCTATGCTTTTATATTTCTGAAAGTATATATTAAAGATCAATTGATAAATTGACCGCATAACTTTTTGGATTATCATGTATTTTCAGTTCATATTGATCGGGATACAAAAGATTTAGACGTCTTTGTACATTTACAAGACCAATGCCACCGCTTTTCTTTTTAGACATAATGGTCATGGGAGGCGTTTCAGGTTTGCTGTTTTCTATATAGAAGTCAACTGTTTTTCCATCTATACTCAATATGATATTAACGAATCCCTCATTTATTTGATGACTGAGGCCGTGTTTAAAACTATTTTCAAGAAATGGAATAAACATTAATGGGGCAATTTCTTTGGTACCAGCATCTCCTTGACAGTGAAATGAAATTTTTACATGCTTCCCTTGTCTAAGTTTTTCGAGATCAAGGTAATTCTTTAGGTAGTTGATTTCCTTACTTAATAATACCCTTTTTTCATTGCATTCATATAACATATAACGCATCATTTCTGAAAGCTTAATCACTATTTCCGGGGCTCTCTCATCTTTTTTTAAAGTAAGGGCATACAGATTATTTAAGGTATTAAACAAAAAATGCGGATTGATTTGAGATTTTAGAAACCTCAATTCAGATTGCATGGTTTGTGTTTGTAGTTGCTGTCTTTCTCTCAATTGCTTAGCCCAATCCGTAATGATTTTATAAATAGTAGATGCTCCTACTATAAAAAAAATTACAATAAAATACCAATTAAGATTTTGGATTAAATCACGTTGCATACTGG
>JBCBCD010001052.1:698-2784 GCA_038530915.1 Bacteroidota bacterium | reverse complement strand
TCCTTCTATCACTGATCCATCGATGAAAAGTTGAAATTTAAAAGGCTTTTCTGGATTCAATTGTAGTGCTCCTTTCTCTATCCTTTTTTCAAGAAGTGGATCGAGACTAGTATTAGACTGGTCAATAATCAATTGATTGTTTTTAAGGTCAAAGACCAATGCCGTCTGCTCACCATTTTCCCTATTTTTACCGAACAAAAACCCAAATTCAGTAGCTTTATTGGGAGTGATGCTAGCAATAACCTCCAGCTGATGGCCTTTACCAATGGCAAGATTTTGATCAGGATTAACGTTCAGGTCTTTAAAAGATTCTTTCATATTCCTCAAGGCTTCCAGAGCTCGATGAGGTGTTTGGTGGATATATCCATCAACAAGCTTCCAAACTCTTGGGATACTGTACAAATGTGTCCAACCATGCTTTCTTTGTAATTCGCCGGGGATCAAATCAGGAATAATCGCAATAGTAATGGTTTCTCCATTTTCATCCAAGGCTATAGAGGGAGAAAGCAGTCTGTTGATGACTTCTAACTTTTTAGGGATTTTATGATCAGGAATAAATTCTTCTCCAATCAAATTACCCGTCCAGTACAAAGAAATAGCAGGATATTTTCCGTGAGGAATAGGTTGTACAAGCAAAATCCATTTATCCCCCATTTTCCAGAAAATAGGCATTTCCCAAAATGGGCCGGATTGATCAGCTTCCGGGTCTCCTTTGAAAAAGATTCCAAGAGATTCCCAGTTTTTGAGGTCTTTGGATTTGTAATAAAGTACAGCTCCTTTTTCTGTATCATCTTCTACTATTCCATATCCCACAATCATATACCAGAAGTTGCCTTCCTTCCATATATAAGGATCTCGAAAGTCTTTCCTTATATACTGGGATGGTGGACCTTTCACAACTGGATTACCGATGTATTTTTCCCATTCAATCAGTTCATCGTCTTTGGGATAGGCCAAACACATGCCAAATTCTTCTCCATCTCCACCTGTATACATGATTACCGCTTGATCCTCATCATCAATAATAGCATGACCAGACCAGCAACCAATTTGATCATAGCCTTCTTCAGGAGTTAAGGCGGGGCGATGTTCTGTCCATTGTACCAAATCAGGACTACTAAAGTGTCCCCAATTCATTTGACGAAGAATAAGGTTGGTTCCATTTTTTTGGTTGAAAATGTGATACTTGCCTTTGTAATAAATTAAGCCGTGTGTTTCATTGGTCCAATTTGCAGCCGGTAAAACATGGTATTTGGGGCGATGAAAATCATTGGAGAACCTCGACTCAGGAATATTCAAGTTCGCAGCTTGTTCGGCTCTTCCCTTGACTATTTGTTCAATTATTTCTTTTTGGTTAAGCGCTTTATCCCATATTTTAAATTCATCTATAATTCCATTCACATACATGGTAGGAAAGATGTGAATAAAGTGTTCCATACCACCTCTACCCAATTGTAGTTTTTCAAATCTATCATTGACATTAATAAAAGTGGAGGTCACTTCTTCACCATTCAGGTATAAGTTGGCCTTATTTTTATTAACTACCAATACAATGTTTGCCCATTCGAATTTATTGATGCTCACTTCTGATGTTGAATAGCTTTCTTCATCACTAGTATCTCCGGTGAGAATCATTAATTTGCCAAATTGATCAACACAAATTGCAACCCAATATCCAGCCTTTGTTTTGAAAGTAAAAAATCCAGCCACATCAGTAGGGTAAGTCTCCAATGCGACCCAAATTGAAGCTGTAAAAGGGGAAGTCAATGATTGTGGTAAGTCTTGTTCCAGAAATGTAGAATTACCGTCCAACCGCAATCCATAAGCTGTGATACCACTCACAAATTCTGCTTTTTCATGTATACTATGGAATTGAGCCTCTGTTTGAGAGTAGGATTCCTTGATCTTATTCTCCTGATAAGGTTCAAAATCCCATGAATAGGATTCTTGAATTTGCTGGTTGCAGGCTAAGCATGCACATAGAATAAACAGGAATGCGATGATACGATTCATAATAACTTGATTTTATGGATTCGGGCAAAATAATCAGGAAGGATTATTGGTGATGAATATAGGGAATTCATCA
>JBCBCD010001052.1:0-688 GCA_038530915.1 Bacteroidota bacterium | reverse complement strand
AAGTCACTCAAATACTATAGTGAAGCAAGATAGTCAATTGCATTCTTGTAAATAGTACGAATGTTGTCAGCGTAAACATTCTCACGTCCATCATTCATGTTCCATTCCATCCCTCCTATACCTAGGGTAATAATGGTGCCATTAAATCTTCCACTTGAGCGCCAAAGAATGATTCCTCCTGTACCTTGAGAAGATACATTCCAGTCCCAGGTAGCCAGTACTTCTGCATCAAATCGAGTATCAAAGTTGGGATACTTTGGTGAGTCAATCGGATCCAAAGTCCACATGCTATTGTGATCTTCTTTGAATCCTCCATTGATAACAGATATAGATCCATCAGGATTGCGCTGTACACCTTCTGTCAAGATATTGGCTACTTGTGAATTGGTAAACCCAACACCCCAGGTATCAAGGTTCTCGCCACCTTCACCAGTACCAATAATCGTAAGAAGTCCAGAATCATCACGTCCTAATTCTTCTACAATACCTGTACCATGTTGGCCTGCTACTATTTTTCCGCCATTCACATAAAACTTGGAAAGTACGTTTAGTTTATCCAAAAGCGCTTGTGGCTGAGCAGAAGACCCCACCTGATCGTGGTGATAGAAAATAACGTTTACCCCATTCAAGGCTTCATCAGAAAGCCCTTCAAATGAAACATAAGTAAAGTTTTCACCATAAGTAGCTT
>JBCBCD010001051.1:0-2785 GCA_038530915.1 Bacteroidota bacterium | reverse complement strand
TAATCAATAGCATGCATGTCCTGGCAATCATAATGTAGCTTTATTTTAGATAGAACCTACAGAAGCTCAACTTATTTTCTTTAACGCTTGATAAATACACTTTTTTATAGTGTACTAAATTATAAATATTTGCTGTATAAATGGTTGGACAAAAATAATTACCACTTTATGATGTCATCTTTTTGAAGAAGTTGCCAATAGAGTGCTTCAAATCCTTATTGTAGTGAATAGAGGTTAGTTAACTCGTTTTCTGATCGTAAGTGTTAAAACAAAGCTAGATATCATAGGCTGCTAATTGCCCAGAATGAGATAGCCGTTTATCATCCATTATTATTTTAATGCTTTTAGTAGTTTTTTACTGTCCAGGTATTGGAAATATCTGGATTTAACGCTAAATGTATCATCCAAAAAAACCAGGGTGGGTGCTACAAATCTTCCATCTCGCAAGGCCAGGAGTTGAGCAAGTTGGTGAATGGGGGTTCTGGATTTACCTAACTGATCATTGACAAAAGCCTGTCCTCCAAAAGCGATCACAGCATCTGTTTCGGCATTAAATCGAACAGCATAGTATTCTTCATTTAATGTTTTGATGACTTCAGGTTTTGTAAATACCACCTTATCCATTTTACGGCAGTAGGTACACCAGTCGGTATAAAAATCGATGAATACTTTTTTTGGCTTAATGGCCAAAGAATCTTCAAGTTCTTCAAACGAAAGCCATTTTACTGATTCCGTTTCCTGTGCGCCCACAGCAGTGGCACACAGGAAATGAGAAAGAACTATAAAACTGCTTATTACTAAAAAGTACTTCGTATTCATTAGCGTATGTTGCCTATCTTGATTGAAATAAACACAGATCGTGGGGCCATTGGCCCATAGATGAAATCAGAATAACGTTCTGGACAAGTATCAAATTCTGGTTGATAACTATTAAAAATATTCTTAACGCCACCACTCAATTCTAAGTGGAAATCTTCAGACACGTCAAAATGATAGCTGCCCTTGAGATTTACGTCAAAAAAAGATTGTGAGTCGATCAATTCCAAAAAGCCAGCGTCACTCACTACACGTGGTACAATCATTGAGCCGGTGTAGGTTCCCGTCAAATCAATTTTAAATGCTTCAGAAAAATTATAGAAAGAAGTAAAATAGCCATATAAATTGGGGTTTCTGACAAACTCATCAACTGCTACCATTTCCTCTCCGGTATCTTCTTCTGGCTCAAATAATATTTGAGTTTCTTCATAGTTTGACTGCTGAGCTGTTCCTCCTAATTGGAAAGAAAACTTTTCAGAAGGTGAATAGCCTGCCTCAAAGTTAATACCTGAAACAGTAGCTCCTTCTCCGTTTCTTACTTCTTCTACGATGGACCCATTGGGTAGTGCAGCACCTGTGCTTACTTGAGTAAATGGATTTTGTAATTGTGTATAAAAACCTTCAAGTAATAAGCTGAGCTGAGACAATCCAAAGTTTTTGGTATAATTCAAAGAACCAGTAAATGCATCAGAAGTTTCTTTATCCAGTCCTTCAGAAAGAATTACAAAGAGAGGTTCTCCACCTACAGAGGAAATGTGCAGGTCTTCATTAAATGCCTGTGGTGCTCGGAAGCCTCTGGCGTATCCACCTCTGAAGCGGAGGTTTTCATTTATTTTATACAGTAAGGTTGCTCGTGGACTGAATACACCAATATTTATATCAGCCGTACTATTGATATCCCCAATTTGGTAATTTCCATCTACATTTGAAATGTCATACCTCGCACCTAATAAAGCCGTAAATTTTTCATTGAGTTTCCACTCATATTGAGCAAATAGTCCTGTCGTATTTACTTGCTGATCAACTAAGCGATTATAGCCTTGTATTTCATCTTGGGTGTCATAAGTCTGATTTTCTACTCCTATTGTGATCACATCATTATTGGTAAAGTAGTGGTTGTACTGGACACCTGCCACTAGAGCCAAATCTTCTGTTAACCCATAAGCATTGATAGCAAGCAAACTGTCTTCTGCAGTTCTTCCTCCACCCAAACCACCATAATAACTATCTCTCTCTGTAGTTTGACCAGAAGCATAAATAGAGAATTTATTACGGTTGTCCTTACTCCACTGTTCGTAGTTGATTCCACCAAAAAAAGTACTGTGATCTAGTTCTTCTGTAATATCTGTGAAATGAGGCGCCAAATCCAGGCGATCTCCTCCTCTGCGGTATTCTTCAAGTGCACTGAAATCAATAGAAATTTTGCTTCGATCACCCGGTTTGAAAAAGGCCCTTGCTCCTAAGACTGTATTTTCCAAATTGACCAACTCGGTAAATCCATCTCCATTGGCATCATAACTATCCCTGTTGCGGCTCATACCATAAAAAGTAACACCACTGGTCAAACTTTCATTAACAATTGATCCATTGATATTAAAGGTTTGATCCATTGCGTCGCCACCAACTAAAGCAGTATTAGAGCCAAACTCCCAAGTGTTTTCTACAGGTTCTCTAGTTATAATATTGATGGTACCCCCAATGGCATTTGATCCATAAAGGGCAGAACCTCCACTGCGAACCACTTCCACCTGCTCTACAATATTTGTAGGTATTTGGTCTAAACCATAGACACTATTCAAAGCACTAAAAATTGGACGACTATTGATAAGAATTTGTGAATAAGCACCTTCCAATCCATTCAAACGAACTTGTGTGAAGCCACAATTTTGACAATTGGTTTCTACCCTAACACCAGGCTGGAAGTTTAAGCCTTCCGAAATAGCGATGGATTGGGTTGCATTAAGTTGTT
>JBCBCD010001050.1:0-2788 GCA_038530915.1 Bacteroidota bacterium | reverse complement strand
AATAAGTCATTTCATCTTTGTTATCAAATTCTTCCTATGAATTGTTTTGAATCATACATTAAAGGGCGTATTTCGCTTACTATTAAACAATGGCAGTTAATTAATGAATTATTTGAACCATCGGTAGTTGATGCCGATCATTTGTTGTTGGAGGAAGGAAAAATTTGTAGGTACCTGTATTTTTTAGAAAGCGGTGTATTGCGTTTTTTTTATACAGAAAACGGACTGGAACATACACAGTATTTTACTTATCCACCCTATTTCTTCACTGCTCAGGATAGCTTTTCAAGTCAGTTGCCTGCAAAGCAGGCCATTCATGTATTGAAGAAGGCAAAGCTAAGACGGGTTAGCTTGAAAAATCTTCAAAGATTATATGCAGAAGTACCTGCATGGAATGGATTGATGAGGAAGGTAATACTCGAAGTGAGCTTAGCTACCCAGGATCTTTTAGCAGAAGCCAATACCCAAACAGCAGAATGGCGTTACAAAGGAATTATAAAGGAAGAGCCTCAATTGTTACAAGATGTACCTTTAAAATACATTGCCTCTTACCTTGGGATTTCTCCTGAAAGTTTAAGTCGGATTAGGAAAAAGCTAATAGATTCTTTCTAAGGTCGAAAATCTAATGCTACTAGAGCTTAAACCTTCGACCTTTAGACCTTCGACTCAATTAGCTTTCTTCTTCACCCACTTGCTCTCCCTGAGTAGTTACTGAGCCTGTGCTTGCATTTCCATATACTGGTGTTTCATTGCGTAAGATGTCAATTACTCTTGCAAAGTTTTCAGCAGTCATGTAAGGAGTTTCCAGACGTTTTCCCTGGAAGGTGGTAAAGTAAAACTTTCCTAGGTCAATTTTTGGATCCCATAAAGCTTGATATCCTTTAAGCTTAGTCCATCCTGTTGTGCCTTGTGCGTGGTGTGGCATGATTGAATTGGTTTAGTTATAAAATGATTTATGTCTAATGATTAAGTCGTGTATGTTAGAAAAATGTCAACATTCATTCAAAACTCGTCACCTCACTAGTGAGGTAATGAGTCCACTCCAATTTTACTGTAGGCTGCTAAATTTCTTTTCCTCAAAAAAATCAATACTTAACATACATCAAGTGACCTACTCTCAATAAACCGCACTTTTGAAGTAAAAATGATTCACAAAACACTTTTTATTGGATTGATGCTTATGACAACGATAACAAATGCACAGATTACCTTGGCAGAAGGGACCAACAAAGCCTTTGAGTATACATTACAAACAACAGCTAGTCCTGAGCAGATATGGACGATTTGGACGGATGTTGAAAACTGGCATCTATGGGATAGTGGTTTACAAACAGCTACATTGGAAGGCCAATTTAAATTGAATGCTAAAGGGAAATTGATTCCAGATAAAGGACCCAAGTCTAATTTTAAAATAACCCATTACACAGATGGGGAGACTTACACTATGAAAACACCATTGCCATTGGGCAGTCTAAATATTGAAAGAATTCTGGAAACTAAAGAAGGGAAGACGTACTTCACCCATAGGGTTTACTTCAAAGGTTTGACAGCTGGAATTTTTGCAGGAAGCTTTGGAAAACGATATCGAGAGCTATTACCACAGGCCATGCTGGAAATTAAAAAAATAGCAGAATTAGAAAATGAGGACTCCTCTGAGCTGTAAACCTCCAACTTCTAATTTTAGCTCTTTGCTTTGTTGTTTGGCTTGGTGTAGTGCTTTGATCGATTGATTGTATTGATTTACGGACTTCTTTTTAAAGTCATTTCCAACAATTTGAAGACAAATTCCTGAAAGAATGCTGATACCACCTACGGTTCTTAAGTTCCTACTGGTTTTGGCATTTTCATCAGGAATGAAAAAACTGGAAAGAACAAAGAGAGAGCCTAGTGTGTAGCCGGTGATGCTGATTTGGTCGCTAATCATGGAAAGACGTATATTTTCATGCGCACTTGGCACATCTTTCATAAACCATTCCATGACTTGTGGAGTCAATCTTTTGCCATCTAATAGGTAAGTAGTATTGAGAAAGGTAGGCAGCTGCACTATAGTATCCTGTGTTAGGGTACTCAAAGGTACTTGGGCAATAACATTTTGATGAAGGCCGAAAGCCAACATCCCGATGATGATCAAAAGGCAAGATGTTTTCATTTGTTTATAATATTGTTATGCTATAATGCTGTCATGTTGTTATGCTATAAGACAGCATGACAACATAACAGCACAACAACATGACCTACCTACGAGATGGACGATCTATTGTCTGGCTAGATATAGTGTGACCAAAGAAAATAGCATTGGCAAAGAGTTTGTTGGTACCATACCAGAAGGCTCTGAAGTTTGGATTATCCGTCATACAGATTACCCTTCCACTTCCTGTACCTGATACTACGATACTGGCTGAGTTGCTTATTGTCTTTGAGTTTCTGTCATTTATATAACCACTCAATAGGGGGGCTTCGGTATACATTAATGGAGTTCCATAGGCATTTTGAGCGGGCTCAAGGAATATAGTACTGTTTCTGAATACCGGTATTCTTGACTTGCGATAACCATAACCTAACGGATGTGTAATGTCCAAGTCTGCTTCAAAAATAGCACCTCCTATTACATTGCTGCCAGCGTCAGGTTCTTGCTTTTGGTAGGGCCGTCTTCCCAAATCTTGAGCTTCTCCTCTACGGAATTCTAAAGCACCCAGGTTATTTCTGGAAATCCAATTCAATGCTCCTTTTATAGCAATGATTACTCCTCCTTCATTAACCCAGTCGCGAATATTTGTAGCTGCAGTAC
>JBCBCD010001049.1:0-2794 GCA_038530915.1 Bacteroidota bacterium | reverse complement strand
TAATTTTTATTGTCTTATTCATTATGGATTTATTGGAGGAGGAATTGGAGCAATAATAAGTGTGATGAGCCGTATTAGTTCAGGTAATTTAAATTTAAGTTCGGAGCCCGACCACAAGACTATAAGAATTATTGGTATTATTCGTCCTTTAATAGGTGGAGTATTTGGAGCTTTAATGCTAATACTATTTAATAGTGGGTTTAGTGCTTTTTCGATAAGTGATGATAATCAAACAATTCTGTTGTCAAATTTTATTTTGCTTAGCTTCATTGCAGGATTTTTTGAAAGGTTTGTTCCTGATATTTTAGCACAGACTGCAAAGAAAGTTAAGTCAGGTGATAGTGGAGAAGAGTAAAAGAATAAAAAACGACTGTACCTAACTTGGCGTAATTGAGAATACTCCTGTGTCGCAATGCAGCTATATTAGTGTTGGTGGTAATAAATAATAGATGAATAATTTATGGGACTTTGATTTGGCAGACTTTTGGAAATCATCAGAATATGCAGATAAGGAATACGTAGACGATTCTGTGACTGAGGAATTAGTCACTAAAGTTGAGTCTGTTTTAGGTTATAAACTACCGGAAGCATATATTGAACTGATGAAAAGTCAGAATGGGGGTATTCCTGTAAACACCTGCTTTCCTACAAATGAAAGAACCTCATGGGCAGAAGATCATGTTGCCATTAGCGGAGTAATGGGGATTGGATTTGAAAAGGCATATTCTCTTTGTGGTGGATTAGGAAGCCAATTCATGATTGATGAATGGGAATATCCTAATGATGGAATATACATTTGCACTTGCCCTAGTGCAGGTCATGATATGATTCTTCTAGATTACTCGAAATGTGGAAATGAAGGAGAACCTGAGGTAGTTCATGTGGACCAAGAACATGATTACAAGAAGACTTTTTTAGCAGATAATTTTAGTGAATTTATTAAAGGTCTTGTCAATGAGAGTGAATATGACAATTCAGAAGAAGAATTAAAAGAAACATTGGAAACCTTTAAAAATGGAAGTTTTTCGGATGTTCTCCAGCAGTACTTTAAAGCTGATAAATCAATAGATTTTGACCAGGTACTAAGGAATGTATTTAAAGAATTAACTAATGAAAAAGGATATTTCGCACTTCATGCTGATCCATTGTCATATTTAGCTTATGACATTCAATTTTACCTTCTAAGTATCAACAAAAAGATTAAATCAAAGGAACAATTCGTTGAAGAATATCCCTCGATGGTGGCAATGGGAAACAATGATATATCGACAGGAGGTTACGCTGACTTTTTCTCAGATTGGTATGATTTAAGAATTAAAAATAAAGAAATTAAAAGTGGATTCTCTAGTAGTTTAAAATTCACAGATGACTATAAAGTAACACTGTTTGAACAAATTGAAAAATATAAATAACTACCGCCAACAGTTGCCTATGCGCTCACCCTTTCGCTGAACTAGGGGGTGACCGTATAGGTAGCTGTTCTGCTTCATAAAGAGAAGAAATGAAAAATCAGTTTATAGAACATATATTGAAATTCATTCAACTTGATGAAAAGGAAATAGAAGTCATTTCATCCAAAATTGCTATTAAGCACTATAAAACTGGAGATGTTCTATTAAAGGAGGGAAGTATTTCTAGGGTTTCCTATTTTAATCTAAAAGGGTGTATAAGGATGTATCACCTTGTTGACGGAGAAGAAAAAACAACATTTTTTTATACCGAAAATAGTTTTGTATCCTCAATCAGAAGTTTTACTACAAATAGCCCTGCCAATCATTATCTAGAATGTATAGAAGACTGTACTTTGGCTTTGATCCCCTATGATATAGAAAAAGAATTATTAAAGAATTTCCCCAAATTAGAAACTTTTGCTCGCATATCTTTGGAACAAGAGCTGGCTAACTATCAAGAAATGCTCTCAGCTTATATTATATCGAATCCTGAACAACGGTATCTAAGATTGTTAAAAAATAATCCCGACTTACTACAAAGGGTTCCACTTTACCATTTAGCAAGTTATATAGGTATTAAAGCAGAAAGCTTAAGTAGGATTAGAAGACGAATCAACAAAAATACTTCTTAACTTAAGTCAATTTTATTTCAAACCTGATTGCTGAACTTTGATTGCATAATCAAAAAAAGAATTATGAATTATCAGAATTTCAGTTTATTATTTGGGTTTTCCGTTTGGTTGATGGCAACTTTAATCTTTAGGATTTGGGGAAACTCTTTCTTTATAATAGAAAACGCCTTTCTTCTGATAGGCTTCTTTGTAGGAACAATCCCCATTTTATTTTTTTTAATAAAATGGGTGTTTGATAGATATAAATTAATGGCAAGCAAGAGACTCGAAAGTGCGGTCTATATGGCTATACCTGGAATGATTTGTGATGTTGCTTGTCTGAAGTTTCATCATCTTGTTTTTCCTAAATTGACAATTGAGCAAGCTATAGTACTCGGTGCATGGATATTATGGGCGTATGTAATTGTTTTACTTATTGGCGTAATGCTAAGCATAAACGAAAACGGTATAAAACAAGGTGTGTAAGTAATAAGCGGTATAAATGATAAAACAAGAGCTTAAACCAAAAAAATGGCCAATGCAAAACTGAAAGGTTTGTGAGTAGAAATCCGCTATTGCTAATAAAAAAACGTTACCAGTAAATTGGATCATATTTTATGGAATTAATTGATTTATTCAAAAAATACTTAGGATATAATGTATCAATTAATCCGGGTTTGCTTCATCAATTAGCTGCAGTAGGGGATTTCTACTCACAAACCTTTCAGTTTT
>JBCBCD010001048.1:0-2797 GCA_038530915.1 Bacteroidota bacterium | reverse complement strand
CCAATAGATTTCTATGTTTCTGCTTTGAAACAAATGGATTTGAATGTAGATAGCAATATTACCACTCGCTATTCTATATACTACCAGGTCATGACCTTCAATGCATTATTACAAATGCAATATTTCTATCCGCCAAGTGTTGCCGGTTGGCCTGCTTACCATCAAGAGCCTTCTTACAATCGATTGTGGATTAATGCCAGTACTTTCCCGGTAAGAATGGACATTACTGATTCATTCAGTTTGCAAGGCGTAAAGTTTCAACGTTATGAAAAGCAACCTGATGGATTGGCCTATTTGGAAAAACTTGAAAACCCATTGGATCCAAATGATCTCATCAGAGAATTGGCAGCCATTTTATTACCCAAACCCTTGAGTGATGCTCAGTTATCAGCTTTGAAAGAAATACTTATTCCAGGGCTCCCAGATTTTGAGTGGACAGTAGAATATGCACAATGGAAAGAAGATCCAAGTAATACCGAATTAGGTGCCGCATTAGAAACAAAAATTAGATTCCTTTTTAAAGCAATGTTGAACTTACCCGAGTTCTACCTTTCTTAATGGCCTCAGGCCAGAAAATTTATAAAAATGAAAAGAAGAAATTTTCTTAGAAATACGGGTACTGCTGTCAGCTTGCCCATCTTTTTAAATGGTTTTCCTGTTTCTGCCATAGCAGGTAGTCCTTTATTTAACAGCATGAATTCCGATAGCGACAGGGTTTTGGTACTCATACAATTAAATGGTGGTAATGATGGACTCAATACTTTGATTCCTTTGGACCAATATGATAACCTTTATAAACATAGAAGTAATGTAATCATACCTTCAGATAATATCCTAGATTTTACAGATACCATTGGCTTACACCCCAATATGACAGGAATAAAATCTGTTTATGAAGAAGGTCAAATGGGGATTGTTCAAAGTGTGGGCTACCCCAACCAAAACCGTTCACATTTTCGCTCTACCGATATTTGGACAAGTGCTTCCTCTTCAGAAGAAGTCATCACCACCGGTTGGATAGGCAGGTATTTAAACTCTATACATACAGAATATCCGGATGCTTACCCCAATGATCAATATGTAGATCCACTTGCGATTACCATGGGGAATGTAGTATCAGAAACCTGTCAGGGTATGACCGCCAATTTTAGTTTAACCTTAAACGATCCTTTTGCATTAGGACAATTAACAGAAAGTGAAGGAAGTGAACTACCTGATACGTATTATGGGGAAGAATTACAGTTTTTGAGAACAACTCTTGCTCAAACCAATGCTTATTCTGAAAACATAACTATCGCTGCCAATAAAGGCAATAACACTTTGGAGTATCCCGGTGGTAATCGTCTCGCTGAACAGTTAAAAAATGTGGCCTTATTGATATCTGGAGGATTGAAGACCAGCATTTATGTTGTTTCTCTTGGTGGTTTTGACACCCATGCTGATCAAGTCATTGAAAATCAACCTCTTTTAGGTGATCATGGTACATTATTACAACAACTATCCGACGCGGTACAAGCTTTTCAGGCGGATCTAAATCAGTTGGGCTTAAGTGAAAGAGTGGTCACCATGACT
Source organism: Bacteroidota bacterium (assembly GCA_038530915.1). Taxonomy (GTDB): domain Bacteria; phylum Bacteroidota; class Bacteroidia; order Chitinophagales; family Saprospiraceae; genus JANQPA01. The sequence continues at coordinate 1,225 of JBCBCD010001048.1, read as the reverse complement.
TTCTCTGAGTTTGGTAGACAAATACAGTCTAACTTCAGCTTAGGAACCGATCACGGTACAGCTGCTCCTTTAATGTTGTTTGGTTCTTGTGTCAATCCTGTCATTTTGGGTCATAATCCTGAGATTGGACAAGAAATAGAGCGTCAAGAAGGAGTACCTATGCAATACGACTTTAGAGATGTGTATGGATCTGTGTTAATGGATTGGTTTGATGTGGAAGAAGATGCCGTTAAAAGTTTATTGTATCCGGAGTTTACCCATATTCCAATCTTGAAAGACTGTTCAGCTCTAACTTCTTCAGATTGGATTGACAATATTCAACCTTTGGAATTAGAAGTTAGCCCTAATCCTTGTTCCAATTGGGTACAGGCTAGTTTTGAAACAGAAGGTGAATGGGTAAAACTCAGTGTTTTCAATGCTTTTGGAAGTGAACTTAAAGTGGTCACCAGCCAAAAGCTGAGTCAGGGAGAACATAAGATTCAAATAGATATGAGTCAGTTTCCTAAAGGCCATTATTATTTGAGGTTGATGCGGGATAGTAGGCAGGTGACGAAACGCTTTATTAAAGTCTAAGGGTCTAAGAGTCTAAGGGTTGAACGACTTGCTTTTTGCAGGGGTTCATTTATGTTTGCGTTTTTCAAGCAATTGGAAATGAGAGTCTGCCAGTACAGCAATTCAACCTTTAGACCAGGCGATAGCCGATTAGACCTTTAGACTAAAAGTCAGGTATTAAAAAACAAGAACTTCTTCTTATTCTTGTTATTTCTTTTCTTGCGTTTCTTTTTCTTCTTAAACAGTTGATTCTTTTTTGCGACAACGTAACGGAAGGTAATACCAGATTGAGTATAGAACTTACGCTGGCCACCTACGAGGTTAATAGCAGGTTTGAAATCATAGGAAATGTTCATTTTAAAAAGCGTCATTTCTATCCCGACAATCATGGTGATACCGGCCGGATCTCCTACCGGAATTTCAAGATCATCACTGTTGATCCACCCTTTGTGTAAGCCTGCACCATAGTAAACATTAAATCTTCTGGTCAATACCGGGTTGTGCTTTTCCACAATAGCAGTAAGTAAAACTTCTTCTCTAAAGAGACTTGACTGTAAAATTCCTTCAATGGTCACTTTCTTTGCTACACGCAATTGACCACTTATTCCCCAGTCTGTCCCCATACGCAAGCCAACTGTTGCATCATAGGATTGAGCAGACAAAAGAACGGAAC